>JAWWOY010000823.1:0-2662 GCA_033851195.1 Kribbellaceae bacterium
ATGTCGAGCAGCGCCACCGGAACCAGATTGAAGTTCGCGGCCATCGGGGTGACCAGAGTGCCGCAGTAACCCGCCAGCATCCCGATCGCAAAGACCGTCGCGGCGTTGCCGTGGAAGTTCTGCACGAGCACCGGATAGCCGATCGCCGCGGTCATGATCGGGAAGGCGGCGAAGGCGTTCCCCATGATGACGGTGAAGACAGCCATGCCCACGCAGTACACAACGACCGAACCGAACAGGGACCCCGACGGCAGGATCGCCTTGGTGATGGTGCCGACCGCGTGACCGACGCCGGCCACGTTGAACAAGCCACCGAGAGTGGCCAGCATCTGCGGCAGGATGGCGGCCCAGCCGATCACCTCGAGCAGCCGATGACCGTCGGTCAACGGCACCAGCGGCGACTTCGGCCGCAGCATCGCAACCCCGACGACGACAGCCACGATCGAGGCGACGCACAGACCGATCACCGTGTCCATGCCGGTCTCGAGCAGTGGCTGGTTGCCGATGTGGATCTTGGCGAGAGCGACGCCGAAGATCACCGCGCCGACCGGGATGATCAGCGGGGGGATGAACAGGCGGTTGCCGAACCGCGCCGCGGCAGCGGTCTTCTCCGCGATGGTCGCCGACCCGACCGTCCCGGTGGCGAGTTGCCGGGTGCCGACCAGCACGGTCATTCCGATCACCACGAGACCGAGGATCCACGCCGGAGCGGTCTTGTTGACGACGAAGGTCCCGTAGATGAAGGAGATGCCGAGCAAAGCCCAGAATGCAGCGCTTCCCTGCCGCTTGCTGTTGGCGCTGTCGCGCAATGTCAGGACGGCCCCGAACAGGAACATGGCGCCACACATCCAGTAGAACCACTCGACCTTGATCATCGGTCGCCCTCCGACTGGTCGGTGTTCCCGACCTCGCCCGTCTCTGCGAGGCTCAGCGCGATCTCGTCGTCGTGCGCGTCCAGGTTGTTGCTCGAGCTGATCGCCGACAGCGCTGGGCTCGGCGTCGCCGCCATCATCCGGTCGAGCTGGCGATCGAAGTACAGCAATCGGCCACCGTGGATCACCAACGCGCAGAGTGCGGTCGGGATGGCCCACAAGGCGACGTGCAAGGCGTCGAGCTTCAGCCCGTACGTCGCGTCGACGAAGCCGGTGATCAACAGGATCGAGCCGACCGCGACGAAGATGTCCTCACCGAAGAACGAGGCGACGTTGTCCACCGCGCCGGCGTGCCCCTTGATCTTCTCCGTTACCTTCTCCGGCAACTTCCGGCCGTACCGCCGCTCGGCGGCCCCCTCGGCCATTGGGTAGACCAGCGGCCGGATCGTCTGCGCGTGGCCTCCGAAGGACAGCAGGCCAAGCGCGGCCGTGACCTGCCGGATCAGGTGGTACGTCGCCAGCAGCCGGCCGGCGGTGAGGAAGGTGAGCTTCCCGATCAGCGACCGCGCCTGCTCCTGCAGTCCGAACCGCTCGATCAGACCGATGACCGGCAGCACCACGACGAACAAGGTGACCGAACGGCTGCCGGCGAAGCCGTTGCCGAACTCGTTCAGAATCCTCAGTGGACTGAGGCCACCGAGTAGGCCGGTCACAATGCCGGCCGTCGTGACGACGACGAGTGGGTTGAGTCGTAACGCGAATCCCGCGACGACCAGGGCGACTCCGATGAGCACCAGCACCGTACTCCTCCGCTCTTGCAGGTAGGGGCCACTAGGACAAGTGGCCAGGCGGTTGCAAGCCAGCACGATGCTACGGATTGTTGAACAACCCTACAACGGAATCATGGATCCAATATGAAGAATTTGTGCGCACATACGGTCGGTCGCCGGATCGGCACGGTGATCGGTGCCGCGCGCGCAGGTCGCTATGGGTCGTCGCGACGACCGGCGCGGAGCCGGGGCTAGAGCGGCAAGTCGGCCAGCGGGCCACCGTCGCTCTCTGGTACGGCGTTGACGCGGGACCGGGGCTGGCATTCGACTGCATGTCGAGAAGGCGCACGCCGCTTCGACGTCCGAACTGACTGGACAGCGGGAACTGCGGCGGCCAAAGCAGGTCTCGTGTTCCAACAGCCTCGTGCCCGCCGCGGTAAGGATGTCGACAATGCAGAAGCCGCTCCTACTTCAGCGGCAAACCCTCTGGATGGAACAGGATGAGCCTAGTGAGCAACCTGCAGGAACAGGTGCAGCAGAGGCTGGACGAACTGGTCGGCACCGGCGCCGAGATCGGGCTGCAGGTCGCGGTCTTCCACCGGGGGGATCTCGTCGTCGACACCGTCGCCGGCGTCGCTGACGTCGACACCGGGCGCCCGATCACCTCGGACACCCTCTTCTACAGCGCGTCAACCGGCAAGGGCGCGACCGCGACCGTCGCCAACCTGCTGGTCGACCGGGGTCTGCTCGACTACGACGCACCGATCGGCGCGGTCTGGCCGGAGTTCGCCGTCCACGGCAAGGATAAGGCGACCCTGCGACAGGTGCTGACCCACTCGATTGGATTGCCTGCCGTCCCGGCCGACACCACCGTTGAGGACCTCACCGACTGCACGAAGATGACCGAGGCCCTGGCCGCCGCCGAACCGTGGTGGGAGCCGGGCACGAGGATGACCTACCACGCCCAGACGTTCGGCTTCCTCGTCGGAGAGATCGTCCGTCGGGCCACCGGCCGCCCAA
>JAWWOY010000829.1:0-5999 GCA_033851195.1 Kribbellaceae bacterium
GAACCGATCGAGTCCTGTTGCTGGAACACGTTGACCCGGAACCGCGCCATGCCCGGTACGGCGTAGGCGAAGTCGAGCTCCAGGTTTTCCTCGAACAACTTCCGCTGGTGCTCGGTCATCACGCCGAACAACGCGTTCTGCAAGGACTCGCCGGTGAGGGGCTCGTACCCTTCGATGGGCTCCATCATGCCGCGGATGCGGACAGTCGGCGGAGCATCCTGGGTGAGGTGGAGATCCGAACCGCCCACGTCGAGCACATGCAGCAGCAGGTTGTCGAGGATCAGCCGCGGTGCCGCAACCGGCGGGGCGGGCTCCTCCACCGCGGTCACCTGCCCGCGCGGAGGCACGACGGACGGAGGCACGACAGGCGGAGACACGACAGGCCGAGGCACGACGGGTACTGCTACCGACGGAATCCCGGGGTGGACGGTGGGCTCGGTCACTTGGACTCCTCCAGGGCGGTCGGGCGGACGGGATTTGCGGCCCATTCAGTCTTCGACCGTCGGGGGGTGCGACTTGAGGCTCAGACCACCACGCGGAGGATCTCCTCGATCGACGTCAGGCCGAGTGCAACCTTCGCCCAGCCGTCGTCCCGCAGCGACACCATGCCCTGCGCCCGCGCAGTCCGGCCGATCGCATCCGTGGACGCCCGGGTGACGGCGAGCCGCTCGACGTCCTCGGTGACGGTCATCACCTCGTGCAACGCCATCCGTCCGCGGTAACCCGTCTTCGAGCAGGCGGCGCAGCCGACCCACCGGTACAGGGTCGGCAATGGCAGTTCCACGTCCCACGCGAAGCCGACCGCCAGCAGTTCCGCCGGCTCCGGCTGGTACGCCTCCTTGCAGCGCTCGCACAACAGCCGGCACAACCGCTGCGCCACGACGGCGTCCAGCGCCGACCCGACGAGGAACGGCTCGATGCCCATCTCGACCAGCCGCGTCACCGTGGACGGCGCGTCGTTGGTGTGCAGAGTGGACAGCACCAGGTGTCCGGTCAACGCGGCCTCGACCGCGATCTGCGCGGTCTCGTGGTCGCGGATCTCACCGATCATTACGATGTCGGGGTCGGCCCGCAGGATCGAGCGCAACGCGGAGGCGAAGGTGAGGCCGGCGCGCACGTTGACCTGGACCTGGTTGACGCCGGACATCCGGTACTCGACCGGGTCCTCGACGGTGATGACGTTCACCTCGGGCTTGTTCAGCAGGTTCAGCGTCGCGTAGAGCGTGGTCGACTTCCCCGACCCGGTCGGGCCGGTCGCGAGGATCATGCCGTAGGGCTTGCGGTACGACGTCTCGAAGCGCTCGAAGTTCGCCGTACTGAAGTTGAGGGCCTCCAGCCCCAGCTGGGTCTGACCGGTATCAAGGATCCGCGCGACGACCTTCTCGCCCCACACGGTAGGCAGCGACGCCACCCGGACGTCGATCTTGCGGCCCTGATGGGTCACCGACATCCGTCCGTCCTGCGGGATCCGGTGTTCGGCGATGTTCATGTCGGCCATGATCTTCAGCCGCGAGATGACGCCGTTCTGGATGCTCTTCGGCGAACGGTGCGCGTCGTGCAGCACCCCATCGATCCGGTACCGGACCCGCAGGTCGCGATCGCCGGGCTCGATGTGGATGTCCGAGGCGCGGTCCGCGATCGCCTGCGTGATGAGCAGGTTCACGAAGCGCACGACCGGCGCCTCGTCGGACACCTCGGTGAAACTCGCCAGGTCCTCGTCAAGGTCTTCCGGAAGCAGACCGGAGGAGATGTCGTCCAGTTCGCTCTCGGCCCGGTAGACCTGGTCGATCCTGGCCTGGATATCGGCACGCCGGGCCACGGCGAAGCGAATACGCTGCCGGGTGAGGCGGGTCAGGTCGTCCTTGAGCTCGATGTTGGTCGACTGCCGGATGGCGACGGCGACGACGAGTTCGCCGTCCTCCCAGCCGAGTGGCAGCACGGTCGAGCGCCGGACGAAGTCCGCCGGCAGCAGTGCGGCCGCCGCTGGGTCGACGGCGTGCTCCGCGAGTTCGACATAAGCCAGACCGGCGGACCCGGCTGCCGTCCGCATCACGTCGGACTGGCTCACGGCGCCGATGTCGATCAGTACCTGGAGCGTGTTCCAGCCCTGCTCCTCGGCAATCCGGGCGGCTTCGTCCACCTGGTTCCCGGTGATCAGATCGGCCTCCCACAGTGCCTGGACGGTGTCGCCCACCGGTACGTCGAGCACAGCTGTCTCCCCCTTGCGACCCATGTTCGAGCCTCTCGCAGGGCTTATCGGTCGGACGGGACCCGCACTTGAGCCACGCCGCCCGATCAGTCGGGCATCGCGCTGAGGGCTTGCCCGGGATCCTCGCGGTACCGGTTGATCAGGTCGCCGGTTGCCTCGTCCATCCGCTGGTGCAACGCCCGCCGGTAGTCGGACAGCTTCGCCGCGGCGACCCGGAGCCGGTCCATCGCCTCGGCGATCGCATCGTGGTCCTGCGGGTCGATCTCGGTGATCCACATCTCGGCCAGCACAGGGAGGTCGGGCAGCGGCTCGGCCGGATGGATGGCGACCAGTGCGGTCCGGGTCCGGCCGGCACCGGTGTCGCCGAGCACGCGGACGAGCTGGCTCATGCTGAGCGTCCCGCCGCTCTGCACCTCCGCTTCGAGCACGTCGAGCCTGGCGTGCACCAACCGCCGCCAGTAGGACACCTTGTCCTCCTCGGCGGACAATTGCTTGCGGTAGGCCCGCAACTCAGCCAGGCTCAGGCCCTCTAGATGTGGTGAGTGGGCGGCGTGCGTCAGCGTCCGGCGTCGGTTCGACCGGTCGCGGGGCACGCTTTTGTCAGCCATCTGGTTCCTCACACACTCGTCGCGGCATCGATCAGGCTCGGATCCAGCCCGGCACGCTTCAGCATGACCGAGAAGTCGTGCGAATTCGAGGAGATCAACGCGGCGTCGCTGATCGAGACCGTCCCCTCGAGCACCAGTCGCAACAGGTCCTGGTCGAACGTCTGCATGTCGGAATAGCCGCCCGACGCGACGATCTCCCGGATCAGAGAGGTCTTTTCGGGATCGGCGATCGCCTCCTGCAGGCGCGGGGTACCCACCGCGATCTCCATCGCGCAGATCCGCCCCTGGCCGTCCGCCCGCGGCAGCAGTCGCTGGCAAACGATCCCCCGCAGCGAAGCGGCCAGCCCCAGACGGATCTGTTTCTGCTCGTGCGGCGCGAAGAAGTCGATCACCCGGTTGACCGTCTCGGCGGCGTCCGTGGTGTGCAAGGTGGACATCACGAAGTGGCCCGTCTCGGCCGCCGCCAACGCCGCCTTCACGGTGTCTGCGTCCCGCATCTCGCCGATCAGGATCACATCCGGGTCCTGGCGCATCGCGGCACGCAGTGCGGTCGACCAACCCTGGGTGTCGGTACCCACCTCACGCTGGCTGATGCTCGCGACCTTGTCCCGGTGCATCACCTCGATCGGGTCCTCGATCGTCAGCACGTGCACCGGCTTGACCTCGTTGATGGCGTCGACCATGCCGGCCAGGGTGGTGGACTTCCCCGAGCCCGTCGGGCCGGTCACCAGGACCAGACCGCGCGGTTCGAGCGCCAGGCGGCGTACCACGTCGGGCATGGTCAGGTCGGACAGGCTCTTCGGCTCGTGACCGACGAGCCGCATCACGCACGCGACCGACCCGCGGGCCCGGAAGGCGTTCACGCGGAAGCGCCCGACACCGGAGACCTGCAGTGCGTAGTCCGCCTCGTTGGTCTCGAGAAAATGCTTCTCGGTCTCCGGGCTCATCGTCTCGCGGACGAGGTCCAAGACCCGCTCGCTCGTCAGCGGGTCCATCTCGAGCGGGACCAGGGACCCGGAGATCCGGATCTTCGGCGGCGCGCCGGCCTTGAGGTGGAGGTCGGAGGCGAGGTTGACGACAACCGCTTTCAGCAGCGGTGTGATCTGCAGGTCCATCGGGGCGGCTCCGTGGTCAGGGATGCGGACATCTAGGTCTCGGTCACCCGGAGCACCCCCTGAAGGCCGGGCGCCTGAACAGTCAGGGGTCAAGTGTGGTGCCCGCCGGCCCGATACCACCCGTGACGAGCAGCGAGGACATTTGTTCAGCTGACGCCGGACGGCCCGAGGCTCGCCTTTCCATCCACTCGACGCACACCTGAAGGACACTCCGTGGGACGCTCCGTCGTCGGCCTGGACATCGGCACTTCCGGTATCCGTGCCGCAGAGATCAAACTGGGTGGGCGCATGCCCGTCCTGCGAAGATTCGCCTCAGCCCCGTTGCCGGCCGGCGCGCTGCACGGCGGCGGTGTGGTCGAGCCGGCCGTGGTGGCCCAGGCCCTCAAGGAGCTCTGGGCGAAGGCCCGGTTCTCCACCAACGTCGTCACGTTCGGGATCGCCAACGAGGGGATCCTCGTCCGGCAGATGGACCTCGACTGGATGCCGCCCGCCGACTTCCGCAAGGCGATCCGCTACCAGGTGGCCGACGCCCTGCCGGTACCCGTCGAGGAGGCGAATCTCGACTACTGCGTGCTGGGCGAGACCGAGCTGCCCGGCCAGCAGGGCGGCGAGACTCGCCGGATGGTGCGGATCCTGCTCGTCGCCGCCGGCCGCGAGGTGGTCGACGGCTTCGTGGCGGCGGTGCAGCAGGCCGGTCTGCGTCCGAACCGCGCCGATCTGGTGCCGTTCGCGCTGATCCGGCTCACCAACCCCGACCTGGTCGACGACGCACCCCTCGAGGCGATCATCGACATCGGCGCCGACACCGTCTCGGTGACTGTGCACTCCGGCGGCTACCCCCGCTTCGTCCGGATGGTCCCGGGCCAGGGCAGCAACAACATCACCCGTGCACTGCAGGAGCGCTACAACTGGACCTGGGACGAGGCGGAGCGGACCAAGATCGCGCTCGGCCTGCCCACCGCCGACGATCAGCTGACGGACGACCAGTCCGGCGACGATCATCCCGCGCAACAACTGATCGCCAAGCTGACCGGGACGCTGATCGGCGAGCTTCGGACGACCCTGGACTTCTTCGGCAGCTCCGGCACAGATCCGCAGCAGATATCCCGCATCCTGCTCACCGGATCGGGTTCCCGGCTGGGCGGGCTGACGGCGCGGCTCGCCAACGAGCTCGGCTTGCCGGTGGAGCAACTGCCCCCGCTCGCCGGCCTGCGCAAGCGCCGCCGGGTCCGGCTGGACGACGAGGCGCTGACAAGGCTGGCCGCGTCGGCCGGACTCTGCCTGGGAGCGGCAGAAAGATGAGCCGCGGGTGGAAGAAGCAGGAGTTCCAGACCGGGCTACCCATCGTCAACCTGCTCCCGCCGAGCGTGTTCGAGGCGCTGTCAGCTCGCAAGGTGCGGCTCAGGTTCCTCGCCGCCGGCCTCGCGCTGGCGCTGTTCGTCGGCGCCGGCTGGGGCGTGCAACGTCTCCAGATCGAGGAGGCCGGCAAGTTGCAGACGGTCGAACAGGGCGAGACGGCCCGGCTGGACGCAAGAACCCGGGAGCTCGCTCCGGTGAGCGATTTCGTCAGCACGGTCGCGAGTCAGCAGGCCCTGGTGCGGAAGACGATGGCGAACGAGGCGTTCGTGTCCCTGGTGCTCGACGGCCTGCGCCATGCCACCCCCACCGGCGTACGGATCGATTCGGTCACTGTGACCATCGAGCCGTCGCCGGGTGTCGGTGCGGCCGGCGCAACAGCCGTGCCCAAGTCGGCCACCGCCGGGACCTGCCCCTCACCTGACCCGTTCACGACGCAGGCGACGGTGGGCTGTGCCGTCCTCGCCGGTACGGCGACCGACCGCGCCGCGGTAGGCCAGCTCGTGATCCGGCTCGCCAAGAGCGGTGTGTTCATCGCTCCCTATATCTCCACCACTACCGCCACCACCTCCACCAGCACGTCCACGGCCGCCAGCGAGCGCGTCGCTTTCACCGGCTCGGTCTCCCTGACCAAGCGCGTCTACAGCAACCGGTACGCCGCCATCGGCGCACCGGTGTCAGGAGGCTAACGATGAACTGGCAGTCCGTCGG
>JAWWOY010000851.1:0-3974 GCA_033851195.1 Kribbellaceae bacterium
GGTTCACGGACGGCGCGCTGGAGTACCACGACGACAAGGCATCAGAGCAGGACTGGCTCTTTCCGGAGCCACTGGGCCGACGAGCGGTGATCGCGGAGTTCACCATGGCCGATGTCGTCACGGTTCCCAGCCACTTGGCCGTGCCCGAAGTCCGCACCTACATGACCGTCGAGGCCGCGACGGACCTGGCCAGGGAGGACACACCGGCGCCGGAGCCGGTCGACGCTCTGGGGCGTTCGGACCAGACCTTCGTCGTTGACGTCGTGGTCCGCGCAGGTGGCGTCGAGCGACGTGCCACGGCCCGTGGCCAGGACATCTACGCGGTCACCGCACCACTGGTAGTGGAGGCCGTCCGGCGAATCCTGGCCGGGCACACGCGGACAGCGGGCGTAGCCTCGGCCGGCGCCATGTTCGACGCAGCGGACTTCCTCCGGGCGCTGACCCCGCACCTATCGGTCGAGCTTCCGCACTGACCGAGCTTCCAGGAGCCGTTCCTGATGCTATCGCCGTGGCGGGGAGGCCCAGAGGAGGACTTCGCCCGGTTTCCAGGGCATGGCCTCATTGACATACCAGTCGTCCGGCACGGTGGCCCGGGCCTCGACGCCCTGACTGGTCTCGACCCGGAATTCGGCGATCCGCGCGCCGCGGCCGATGAGCATCGCCCGGACGTCTCGCACGGTCTTCGTGCGCCACCTCAGGCCATGCAGCACTTCCTTGTTCGCATCGGGCGAGCCGGCGGCGACGTACTGCTCTCCCGGATTCGCCGCTCGGCCGAGCTCCAGTTCAGCGGTGCCCCGGAAATCTAGCGGTACCCGGAACACCGGGACGCAGGGCTTGGTGCCGGCCTGGAGACAGCCGGCCGGTTCGCTGCTGTCGCCAATTACCTCGCCACCCTCGATTCTGGTCCCGGTGCTGCTGCCCACGAGCGAAGGCGAACTCGGCACCAGCGTGAGCTTGATGTGCAGGCCACGCGCGGCGAGTTCCTCGTTGTAACGCTCGGCATCAGCGGTCAGGTCCACGACCCTGATCACCAGGAACCTGCCCTCCGGAGTGAAGGTCAGCGCGTTGGCGACCTGGATCCGAGGCACCTCAGGGATGGGCTGATCGGGTCTACCGATCGCCACGGCCGCCATGACGCCGGCCGCGACCAGCACCGGCACCACTGTCCGCACGATTGAGCGGACCACCTTCTGGCTGACCCGCGTCGGGGCGGTCGGCGCATGCTGCTCTGTCAGCCAGGCCCGAGACAGCAGGTCCTGCCTCAGGTCGTCGCGGTCGTCCGGGCGCAGGGAGGCCGTCACCTCTTCATCCGTGACCGGGTTCAGGTTCCGGATCTCGTCGAGCGTCGACTTAGTCATGAGGGCCCTCCTTCACGGGCACTGCTTTGAGGGGCACTGCTCGGCGAGTTTCGAGCCTGGCGCTCGTATCAGGGGTGTCCCCGTCGGCTGTGAGCAGCCGCTCGAACCGGCCACGGGCCCGATGCAACCGGATCCGTACGGCGTTGCGCGAACAGCCGAGCACGATCGCGACCTGGGAGGTGTCCAGTCCTTCCCAGGCCATCAGCGACAGCAGTTCGCGGTCGCGTTCGGGTAGTTCGCCCCAGGCCGCGGCGGCGACAGTGGCGGCTTCGGGATCAGCAGCACCCGTGGTTCGGGTGGCCGGTGCTTCGCGCAGCCGGTCGGCCAGGGCGGTCCGCCGGTTCTCGCCGCGCCGGTGGTTGGCGAGCACCCTGCGCGCAACGGCGTACAGCCAGGGCAAAGCCCCGGAGTCGGCCGGTATGTCGTCGAGGCGCCGCCAGGCGGTCAGGAAAGTCTCGGCCACCAGATCATCGATATCCCCCCGATTGCTCACTCTTCTGAGCAGGTAGCCGAGAACGCGATCATGGTGAGCGGTGAACAGTTGCTCCAGCCTGGCCAGCCGCTCAGCGGAGGGTGGATCATGCACGCCGGTCTCGCTCCTGGCCCGAGGTGAGTACGTCATACCTGGTTTATGTCCGCCGCCGGCCGAGCATTTCATCCGGCCGAATGACCGAACCGCTCCTTTCGATCCTGGCCGCCGAGATATCTCTGACATCGTGGAGCTATCTCGCCGGTCCGAACGAGGCGGAGAGCTATGCGAACGGCGTGAATTCTCTTGAGTGGATCAGCCGCAATTTCAAGGAACTGGCCAACGCCGTCGGCTAGAACTCAGCCTTCGCAGCAGACGCGGTGGAGCCATTCGGGCTCGTGCCACCAGAACTCGTCGTCGTGTGCATGCGCCTGCTCGGCAGTCAGCGGCACAGGCGCTGCCGGCCCAATTGCCCGTGTCGTCACCGGCTCCGTGGCAGCTGTGCTGAAGGGCACGAGCAACTGGTCGACTGTGTGCAGCTTCCCAGCCACCATGACCTGCTGGACGTCGGCAGCCGCGCGGATGTCGGTGAGCGGATTCCCGCGCACGAAGGCCAGGTCAGCCTGCGCGCCAGGCCGTACGACGCCGAGCTTGTCCTCCAGGTTGAGCCACTTCGCCGGATTGCGGGTGGCGGTGGTCAGCGCTTCGTACGGCGTGAAGCCGCCGGCCACCATCGAGCGCAGGTTGGCGTGCAATGACACCGCGATGTTGTCCAGTGGGGAGTCGGTGCCGGAGATCACAAGCCCGCCGCCCCGGTGGATCCGCAGCACCATGTCGACGTTCCCGGCCAGCAACGCGCGGGTCGTCTCGCCGGCCGGGCCTGCGGCGGTAGCTACCTCGTTGCTCAGGGCTGTGTACTCCCAGCTCGGGTAGAGCGTGGTAGTCCGCCGATCGGTCAGCAGCGACGGGTCGTCCACGTGCGCCATCGTTGAGTTGAAGAGCGTCGGCGTGACAGACAGCCCGGCCCGGGTGAACAGCGTGATCACGTCTGCGTACGCCCGGCCGAGCCGGCTGACCGTGTGCGAGTAGCCGAGCCGGTTCGTCGCGCCGGTGTGCTCCATCCCATCCATGCCGAGGTGCTCTGCTGGGTAGAGGTAGTGCGATGACAGTTGCAAGCCGAGCCGGTGGACGGCTGCGATGGCTCGGCGCTGATACTCGATCGGCAGCCGCACGTACGTCTTCACCAGGTCGTACGCCAGGCCTTCGACCCGGTCGATCTCCAGTCCCAACTGCTTGATCGACAGCGTCGGCCGCATGAAGTTGTAGTAGATCCGCGACCCGTCGATCGCCTCCCCGGTGGCGAAGTACCGCGGTCCGATGAGCGACCCGTGCGCGAGCGCCTCACGCGTTTCCTGCATCTGGTACGCCGGATCGCCGGGCGACCGCGTACTGGTGATGCCGTACGACAACCAGAGGTTGCCCTGCCGAGCACCCCAAGCTCGGCCGCGCAGGTGCCAGTGGTTGTGGGCGTCGATCAATCCGGGCATCACCGTCAGGTCGGACGCGTCCACGTCGGCGCGTCCCTCGTGTGGACGGACCGCTGCGATTCGGGAGCCGTCCAGTATGACGTCGACGTCGCGGCGCAGCTCCTCCGACCGGCCGTCCCACAAGGCACCAGCGTGCACCGTCGTCCGCTGGTGGACCTGCGCTCGCTGCCACGTCAGCTCGAGTTTCATCGTCTGGGGGCGGGAGCCCTGCAGGTCGGTCCGGCGGAACTTCCCGTTGTGCAGGTAGAGCAGCGTTCGCTCGTCCTGCCAGACGGGCGAGTCCGTCACCTCCGATGTCACCGCGCGCGGCTCCCCGGTGAACCGGCCGCGCCTGTCGACAGGTGCGACGTACAGGAGGCTCTCGACCACGAAGGCCAGCCATCGTCCATCGGGGGAGAAGACCGGGCCGTCATCGCCACGGGTGGCCAGTGACCGGAACGGCATCGGCTCGACGTACTCGAAGGCGGCACTGGCGACGTCGACGTACAGGAGCTGGCTGGTGCCTTCCCGGAAGCGCTTGGAGACCGGCTTCACCGCGGCGAGCACGATCGTGCGGCCGTCCGGCGACCAGCTCACCCGGCCCGGCTGGAACAGCGTCGG
>JAWWOY010000931.1:0-2661 GCA_033851195.1 Kribbellaceae bacterium
GAGTCGCGGATCTTCCGGACCAGCTCCCAGGTGTCCCGGCGGGCCTGCGGGTCGAGGCCGGTGGTGAGCTCGTCCAGGATGGCGATCCGCGGGTTGCCGATCAGGGCCAGCGCGATCGACAGTCGCTGCTTCTGACCGCCGGACAGCTTGCCGAAGGCCGTGTCCTGCGCCTTCGTCAGACCGAGCTGCTCCAGCAGCTCCGCCGGATCGCGCGGGTTCGGGTAGAAGGCCGCATACAGCTCGAGGGCCTCCCGGGCCCGGATCCGCTCCGGCAACTCGCTGGCCTGGAGCTGGACGCCGACTAGCTGGGTGATCTCGGTACGCCGGCGCCGCGGATCCAGGCCGAGGACCCGGACCGTGCCGCTGTCCGGCGTACGGAGTCCGGCGATCGATTCGACGGTCGTGGTCTTGCCGGCGCCGTTGGGGCCGAGGATGCCGAAGATCTCGCCGGCACGGACGGTCAGCGACACGTCGTCGACGGCAACGGTCGCGCCGTAGGTCTTGCGCAGGTGCTCGACGACGACCAGGTCATCGGTGGCGTTGAGCCTGTTTTCGGGCATGGCGGAGCCTCCCTTTCCTTGCAGGGTTGTCTGGCGTACGACGGGTCAGCCGCGCGCCGGCTTGATCCCGATCGGCCGCAGCAGCAGGTAGACGGCGTACAGGCCGAGCGCGCTGACCAGCAGCACCCCGGGTACGGCTATTGCGAGCGGTGGACGGTGGTAGCCGGTGTTCTGGAGCGCCTGGGCGAGCCATTGCGCGACCAGCAGGAATTCCGCGGCGATCGCCGGCACGAGGCCGAGCGGCAACATCGCGAGACCCTTCCAGAAGCCGAACCGGTAGAAACTGGTTCCGATCAGCCAGCCGGCGACTTCGTGCGACAGGATCAGCAGGAAGAACTCGGTGAAGACGAGTCCCACCTGTGAGGTCTTGGTGAACAGATGCGGGTTGGCCAGCGTCTGCGTCCAGCCCTGCCAGGCGTAGAGGGCGTGCTCGACCTGGTAGACCAGCACCCACACCAGCGCGGTGGATGCGGCCGCGCCGACGAGATAGATGCTGCTGGCAACGGCGAACATCCGCCGCGTCACCCCGTGCGCGACCAGGACGGTGAAGAAAGCCGGAGTCATGGTGATGCCGATCGCGGCGGAGAAGTACTTCGGCGACTGGGTGCCGTAGTCCCACATGCTGTGGTCGACAACTCCGGTGACCACCTGGAAGGTCACCCCGACCAAGAGGAACCCGGCCACCATCAACAGCCAGTAGCCGACCAGCATCGGCCGCAGCCCGATCAGCATGGCCCGCAGCACCCGTTGGATCCGGAGCGTCGTACTGGCGGAGCCGGGGAGTGTCGCGGTGGCAGTCATCGGGCGCTCTCCTTCGGGGTCGGGTCGGTCAGGTGGACGAACAGTTCCTGCAGGCCGACCGGCCCGATCTCCAGGCCCGCGTCCTGCGCCTTGGTGAGCAGGCCGTCGTCCAGGTCGCCGAGCACAGTGGTCGACTTGGTCCCGCCCAGCTTCTGCTCGGCGAGCACCGTCAGGCCGGCGGTCAGCCCGTCCACGGCGGCGACTGGTCCGACGATCGAGGCGCCGCGGCCGCGCAGCGAGTCGACCGGCGCCTGGGTGACCAGCCTGCCGCGGTCGAGGATGACGACCTCCTCGAGCAACGCACTGACCTCGCTGACCAGGTGCGTCGACAACACGATGGTGCGCGGCACCTCCGCATAGTCGGCGAGCAGCGCGTCATAGAACATGTTCCGGGACGGCACGTCCATACCCAGGTAGCTCTCGTCGAAGATCGTCAACGGAGCCCGGCTCGCCAATCCGAGCACCACGCCGAGCGCCGACTTCTTGCCGCGGGACAGCTTCTGCACCTTCTTGCGTTCAGGCACCTCGAACTTGTCGAGCAGCTCGCCCGCCAGGTCCTCGTCCCAGTACGGCCGCAGGTTCCGGGCCAGACCGAGAACGTGACGCACCTGGGCGGACTGCACCAGATCGCCGGATTCCCGGATCAGGCAGATTCGGCTGGTCACCACGGCGTCCTCATACGGTTCGCGGGGCGCGCCGAGGTCGCCGCCCTGGATCAGCAC
Organism: Kribbellaceae bacterium; assembly: GCA_033851195.1. Lineage (GTDB taxonomy): Bacteria > Actinomycetota > Actinomycetes > Propionibacteriales > Kribbellaceae > Kribbella. The sequence goes on from JAWWOY010000931.1 coordinate 2,084, forward strand.
GGAGCCGCCACTCGGTCGGCGGAACCCGGCCAGGACCGCTGCCAGCGTGCTCTTGCCCGAGCCGTTGCGCCCGAGCAGACCGTGGATCTTGCCCGGCGCGAGCCGCAGATCCAGCCCGTCCAGCGCCGGCGCCTCATCGAACCGGACAGTGAGGTCCTCGATCCGCACTTCCAGGCCGCTCACTGCGTCCCCTCCTTCGCCTCGGTCGTTCCAGCTCGTTCGGTCTCCTCGATCCGGCGCACCACATCTTTCAGCGGGACGCCGATCGCCTTCGCCTCGCGCACCATCGGATCCACCACGTCGGCGAAGAACGACTCCCGCCGGCCGGTCCGGAGCAGGTCCCGCGCCTTCGGGCTGACGAACATCCCGATGCCGCGTTTCTTGTAGAGCACGCCCTCTTCCACCAACTGGGCGAAACCCTTGGCCGCGGTGGCGGGGTTGATCCGGTAGAACGACGCGTACTGGTTCGTCGACATGACCTGTTCGTCCTCGGCGAGGGCACCCGTGACGATGTCGTTCTTGATCTGCTCCGCGATCTGTAGATAGATCGGGCTGCGATCGTCGAACACCGTGGTCCC
>JAWWOY010000934.1:0-3110 GCA_033851195.1 Kribbellaceae bacterium
ACCGTTTCGCCGTTCGTGCCACGGCGCTGGGACTCGCCGGCGTGGATACGCGCGGCGGCCTCCGGGTGGATAACGGCCAGCTCTTCCATGGTCATGCCGGCCCAGTCGTCGACGTTGATCTCGCGCAACGCCTCGTCGTACTCGATCTTGAGGCCGGTCAGCGCGGCGAGTTCACCGGCGGTCGCGGCAGCACGCTGGAGGTCGCTGGAGAAGATGCGGGTCGGTGCCAGGGAAGCCAGGCGGGCTGCTGCCGCCTTTGCCTGCTCCTGGCCGACCGAGTCCAGCGGAATGTCGGCTTGGCCCTGGAGCTTGTCCTGCAGGTTCCACTCGGTCCGGCCATGCCGCCAGACGATCAGCCGGCCCGCCGTCATTCGGCCGCAGAGCCGGACGAGGCAGCCGAACCGGTGACAGCAGGCCCGGGGGACGGCAGCGGGATGGCCGGGCAGTCGCGCCAGAGTCGCTCGAGCGAGTAGAAGGTGCGCTCCTCGTCGTGCTGGACGTGGATGACCACCTCGAGGTAGTCCAGCAGCACCCAGCGCCCCTCGCGCTCGCCCTCGCGGCGTACCGGCTTGGCGTCGAAGTCGACGCGGAGCTTCTCCTCGATCGCGTCGACGATCGCGCGGACCTGACGGTCGTTGGACGCCGAGGCGACCAGGAAGCCGTCGGTGATGGCGAGCTGCTCGGAGACATCGAACGCGAGAACGTTCTCGGCCTTCTTGTCGTGGGCCGCCTCGGCCGCTGCGGTGAGCAGCTCGACGGCGCGTTCGGTAGCAGGCATGTGTTCCTTCTAGTGGTTGGCGTAGAGGTCGCGCTTGGCTATGTACTGCACGATGCCGTCCGGTACGAGGTACCAGGTCGGGTTGCCCTTCGCGACCCGCTGGCGGCACTCCGTCGACGAGATCGCCAGCGCGGGCACCTCCAGCAGGGTGATCCGGTCCATCGGCAGCTTGTCCAGCGGCAACTCGAGCGACTCGGTACCCGGCCGGGTACAACCGACGAACTTGGCCAGCGCGAAGATCTCGTCGAGATCGCGCCAGGTGAGGATCTGCGCCAGCGCGTCGGCGCCCGTGATGAAGAACAGCTCCGCATCCGGGTGCAGCTTGTTCAGGTCCCGGAGGGTGTCGATCGTGTACGTCGGACCGGGCCGGTCGATGTCCACCCGGCTGACCGAGAACCGAGGGTTGGAGGCGGTGGCGATCACCGTCATCAGGTACCGGTCCTCTGCCGGCGAGACCTCGCGGTCCAGTTTCTGCCAGGGTTGACCGGTCGGGACGAAGATCACCTCGTCCAGGTCGAAGTACGACTGGACCTCGCTGGCGGCCACCAAGTGACCGTGGTGGATCGGGTCGAAGGTGCCGCCCATCACGCCCAGTCGGCGGCCGGGTCGCACCCGCTCCGGAGAAACCACGTCAGCTCGGTCCGCCGCTCAGCTGTGCGGCCGGCCGTTCCCCATGATCACGGTGATGGCCAGCAGAACGACCAGCACGAGGAGAGCGAAGCCGCCGTAGAAGAACGGCGACGGCTGCGGCTTCGCGCCGGCGGCTTCTTGGAGTGCCACCAACTGTGGCAGAAGGAGGGGGAGCATGAAGCGAAGCTTATCTCCTGGTCCTGCGCCGCGGCGCGACCGGTCGGTTCAGCTGTGCCGGATGGTACGGGTCAGCAGCCGGCGCCAAGCGGACGGAGCCTGTGCGGCGCGCCGACGGATCGCGGCGACGCGGTGCATCTCATCGATGTGGGCACGGGCAACTTCGGCGGTGATCATGTTTCCTTCACAAGGTTGGGCGGACACCCGGAGCAGGCGGCTCCGGACAGTTGAAATGATACGCCGATCGAGACCTCCAGACAAACGAATTAAAGGTAGATGGCATTATCTGCCTACGATTCTACGACGATCTTCCAGAAGGAGCCGGATATGGACGCGATCGATCGGCAACTGATCGAGGCTCTCCGGGCGAACGGCCGGTCCAGTTGGGCCGAGCTCGGCCGGGAGGTCGGCCTGTCCGGTCCGAGCGTCCAGGAGCGGGTCCGCCGACTGGAGGAGCGCGGCATCCTGCTCGGCTACCGGGCCGTGGTCGCGCCGGACCAGGTCGGGCTCGGGACCAGTGCGCTGATCGGGCTGTTCCAGCGCGACGATGTGGAGACCGACGACGTCGTCGAAGGGGTCCGAGCTATCCCGGCCGTAGAGGACTGCTGGTTCGTCGCCGGCGACCAGGAACTGGTGGTGAAGGTGCGAGTCGCCGATGTCACCCAACTGGAGGCCGTAGTGGGTAGCCTCCGCCGGGTCAACGGCGTGGTGCGGACGCGGACGACGGTGGTGCTGTCGACGCGCTGGGAAGCCCGCCCGGCTCCCCTGCCTGAGGCCGAGTAATCCGGTCGCCGAGCAACACTGCCCCAGCCGCGACCAGGGCAGCTATAGCCGCCACCTGCCACAACAAGCGTGGTGCGTGCTCGTAGGCGGCTCCACCGAGCGCTGGAGCGAGGAACATGCCGCTGATAGACGCCGCGGCGTACAGGCTGGAGAAACGGCCGACCATGCCATCGGGAGCGGCGTCGGCGACCTGAGCCGTCGCAGTGGGCTTGTACAGCATCTCGCCGCCGGTGATCACAGCGACGGCGGCCGCAGCGCCCCCGAGCGCCGGCCATGCTCCGAGCGCGGCCAGGCCGACACCGATGAGCACGAAGCCGGTAGCGATCACGGTAACCGCGCGGCGCCCGCCCAGCCGGATTGCCAGCGGCGCCTCGATCACCACGATCACTGCAGAGCTCAGCCCGATCAGTACGCCGTACGCGACCACAGGTGATCCTGCATCGTGCAGCAGCAGCGGCATAGTCGCGAACAGCTGCCGGTAGGCGGTATCAACCACCACGATCGCCCCGAGCAGCACTAGTGGTGTGTCTGGCAAATAGCTTGAGTGCTGGCGGTGTCCAGGTGGGTGCATCGCAAGGCGGAGGAGGAGCCTCGATGCTTTTCCATCGTGGCTCTTCTCCACCGCTGCGAGGTGCCCGCCTGGGCGCCGCCAGTGCCAAGCTATTTGCCAGACACACCACTAGCGCCCGTCACCCTCGCTGCTCTCCTCGGCCGGGAGCTGACTGATCCGCTGCTGGAATCG
>JAWWOY010000936.1:0-12541 GCA_033851195.1 Kribbellaceae bacterium
ACCGACGAGGTCCGGTCGGCGAGCTTGTCGAACTCGTTGTCGCTGCCGCGATCGCTGGAGCTGACCATCACGCCACCACCGGTCGGCCAGGACAACTGCGCGTGCGCGATCGAGCCATCCTTCTCGCCGGGGTACGACACCACCAGGGTGAAACCCAGGCCCTCGGTCAAGAAGTTCAGCGCGGCCTGTCCGTCGTGGTAGACCAGCGTCGGCCACACCCCGATCACGATGTCACTCTTCATCTCCGTCATGCCTCCGACTCTGCCGGATCAGCGGCCGCCTGGTCTTGAACGAATGGGAGCTCCTCGGCCATCCACTGCCGGGGCGAGCAGCCGGCGATGGAGTGCCACTCGCGGGTCAGGTGTGCCTGGTCGGCGTACCCGACCTCGGCGGCGAGATCCGCCAGCCTGGTCCGCGGCCGGCGTTTCAGCCTGGCCACAGCCTGCTCGAACCGGAGCACCCGCGCCGCGACCTTGGGCGGCAGCCCGTACTCCGCGCGGAACCGCTCGGTCAGATGCCGCCGGCTCCAGCCAACCTCCGCCGCCAACTCCTGTACGCCGATCGCGCCGGCGGTCTGGCACAGCCGCTGCCAGGCCCAGCCGAGCTCGGGCTTGGCCTCTCCAGCGACTTTGCTCGACTTGGTCCTGGCGGCCTGCAGCAGAAGGCGTTCGACGACATCGAAGCGGCGATTCCAGTCCGGCTGCGAGCGCAGTTCGTCGATGAGTTCTCGAGCCGGTCGGCCGAGGACGTCGTCCAGGTTGACGACCAGCGAGCCGAGCTCACCCGGCGGTATGCCGAGCAATTCCCGCGATCCCTCCGGCGTCAGAGCCAGTTGGATGCCAGCGGTATTGGCGTTTCCGATCCGCACGGCGGTGGAGTGCAGCCCGCCGACCAGTGTGTGGAACTTCTCCACCGGTGCACCCGGCCAGGCAATCCCGAGCGGCTCGTCCAGACTGATGACGATCGTCAAGTACTGCGACGGAAGACCCCGGTGCAGTTCCGGCGGCTCACCGACGTACGCGTAGCCGGTCAGGGCACCGACGTACGCCCGCAATGCCGGTACGGCAACGCGACTGTGATGCTCGAACCCTGACTCCACACACTCAGGCTAGGCCCACCCACCGACAGAAACTGTCTGCTCAGGCCTGCTCTACCAACCTCAGAATCATCGACTTTGCCGCTTGCGGCTTGAGATCTGTGCGGGACAGCTCTGCCAGCGGCAGCCAGGTCAACGTGTACTGGTTGGTCGATGAGTTGATGTCGGCTTCTTTCCCCGCCGAGTAGTACGTCGCCGGTAGGCGCGTCCGCCAGGAAGCAATGCTCGACTCGTCCGGCGTCCTCGAGTTTCAGCACCTGCTCCTTGACGGTCGCCTTCAGCCGGTCTCCTCCAGGATCTCCCGAGCGCAGGCTTCCTCGATCGACTCCCCGGCCTCGACTCCGCCGCCGGGGAGGGTGAAGTACTCGACACCGCACTTATGTGGCTCCCATGTCATATCCATGGGTCGTTCCGCCCGCTGTGTCCGTGTTTGTGCACGATCCAGCCGCTGACCCCGGCTTCGGTTAACTGAGCCGTGCACAAGGCCGACCTCACCGCTCCACCTTGTGCACAGCTCAGCCATCGACACCGGATCGGGTCGACTGAGCCGTGCACAAAGGTCGACCTCGTCGCTTCACCTTGTGCCGCCCACCAATCGGCCTGCCCTCGGCGGCCGAGCTCGTACGACGGCTCAGGGGCCTGGCGGCCAAGCTTGTACGACGGCTGACGGGCCGGCGTGATTCCACCTCGGCCGCAGCCGGGCGATCCCCAGCACCGGGCTGGTCGCGACCCGCAAGCCGGGGTGCCGGCCTGCCACTTCCCGTCTCGACGCGCCGGGTCAACTCCGACTTCCCGTCTCGACTGGCCGTGGTAGCGCGACTTGCCGCGCGAACACGCCGTAATCCGCCCGCATGAAACCGGCCAGTCGAGGCGGTAGGTCGAGCTTTCGCGGCGCGTCGGGGCGGGAAGTGACCCCGTGCCCGGGCCGCAGGCGCCACGTACAGGTGAACGGCCCCATGGACGCGACAGGACAGCCACTTATGTCAATGGATCACTAGAAAGCGGTCGTCACGCATGATCACTGCCGCTGGTCTGGCCTTCATCGCTCAACTCAGTCCAGGTCGAAGGCGGACCGGATCGCCTCGGAGAGGACGGTCTCCTGCTCCGGCAGCAGGTAGCCGATCAGACGGCCGAGTTGCAGCTTCGGAATGGTCTGCACGTTGTCGCAGCTGATCACGCTGGGGTGGTCGAGGCCGTTCTGCCGGCCGACGGAGACCTCGGTCGAGAGGCCGCGGATCGTGCTGGTGATGGGTGCGACGGTGATGTTCCTCAGGTGCGGCCGGACCAGTTCACGTGTCAGGACGAGCACCGGCCGCGGCTTGTCCAGCCGGGCGATGTGGAGCGGGCGCATCAGTCAAGGTCGGAAAGCGTCGTGCCGCCGGCGTAGCTCGAGAGTCCTTCGAGATCCGGATAATCCCCGTGCTCCGCGAGAATCGCTGCATCCCTGGCGGCCAGGTCCCGGCGCCGCTCACGCTCAATCGCCCGGGCCACCACGGAGGCCCGACTAGAAGCTTGGTGGCCCTCGACGAGCCGGTCGATGAACTCGACGATCTCATCCGGCAACCGCACAGTGATCTGCTTACTCATACCGAAACCATACCAGTCTGGGATTCAACTCGATACCATGCAGTTAGTTGGGGGCCATGTCGGCCCAGGCGATGTCGATCGCCGGCAGCGAGGGCACGGCTGCCATCGCCGCCATCTCGGTGTCGAGCAGGCCGACCAGCTGAGCCAGTCGGGTGGTGGTGTCGGCGGCCTCGAGCAGCTTCTGCCGGTCCGGGGTGAGCAAAGTCATCGCGGCCGAGATCAGGTAGGACAGCGTGCTCGGGTCGTCCGGCAAGGTACCGATATGCAGGCCGGGCTGGCTGATCTCGGTGACAGCCGCGGCATAACGGCGGAACCGCGGCACCGCGACAGACGCCGTACCGAGCGGGTCGTCGCCGAGTTCCTCTGCCAGCCACTCGACGTCAGCGACCAGGTAGTCGCCGCCGCTGTCGAGTTCGGCCACCTTGAAGCGGCGGTTGCCGGTCAGGGTCACCTCGACCGGGCCGTCGTCGCCCGCGTCGAGGGTGATCTCGGAGATGGTGGCTGCGCAGCCCGTGCCGTACAGCGACCGGAAGACGCGGTCGCCGAGCTCGTAGCCGTCCCGGACCGCGACCGCGCCGCAGACCAGTTCGCCACCGTTCTCGACCAGATCACGGACCACCGCGCGACCTTGGACGTCGGTGACCGGGATCGGGAGCACCAGCCCAGGGAATATCACCGTGTCAACGGTGAGGAGCGGTAGGCGGGAGTCCATGCGGTCGAGCGTAGTGCCCCGCGGTCCCAAGTCCGGATCGCAGCACCGCCGAGTCTGCGCTTCAGACGGCAGGCCGGAGCGCGACCAGACCACCACTAGACTTGGCGGCATGATTCGCCGCGTCGACCTGCGGGGCCGGGTGGCAGCCGGTGAGGTGCTGGACCTCCACGCCCTCGTGCCCCGAGCCGTTTTCGACGTCGAGAAGGCCCTCGACGTCGTCCGACCCATCTGCCTGGACGTCCGCCATCGCGGCGCCGAGGCGATCAGGGAGTACGGCGAGAAGTTCGACCATGTCCGGGTGGATGACCTGCGGGTGCCGTCGGAGGCACTCAAGACGGCGCTGGAGGAGCTCGACCCGGAGGTGCGCCGGGCCTTCGAGGAGTCGATCCGGCGGGTTCGCCAGGTCAGCGAGGACGAGCGCGGCATCGACGTGGTGTCGGAGCCCGCGAGTGGCGGCCGGGTTACTCAGCGGCTCGTGCCGGTGCAACGTGTCGGGCTGTACGTGCCGGGCGGGCGAGCGCCGTTGGCCTCCAGCGTGGTGATGAACGTCGTACCGGCGCAGGTGGCCGGGGTGCCGTCGCTGGCGGTGGCATCGCCGCCGCAGCAGGAGTTCGGGGGATTGCCGCACCCGACGGTGTTGGCGGTCTGCGCGATGCTCGGCATCGAGGAGGTGTACGCGATGGGCGGCGCCCAGGCGATCGCAGGCTTCGCGTACGGCTTCGAGGGGTGCCGGAAGGCCAATCTGATCACGGGCCCGGGCAATATCTACGTGGTCGCGGCCAAGCGGCTGCTGAAGGGTGAGGTCGGCATCGACTCCGAGGCCGGGCCTACCGAGATCGCCGTACTAGCTGACGACACCGCTGACGCCGGGCACGTGGCTGCGGACCTGATCAGCCAGGCCGAGCACGACCCGATGGCAGCGAGCGTGCTGGTTACCCCGAGCGAGTCGCTCGCGGTTGCGGTCGAAGCAGAGCTGGAGAGGCAAGTTCCGGTGACGAAGCACGCCGACCGGGTGCGGGAAGCACTCGGCGGCCGGCAGTCGGCCGTCGTACTGGTTGACGATCTGGACCAGGGCAACGCGGTGGTGGATGCGTATGCGGCGGAGCACCTGGAGATCCAGACCGTTGATGCGGAGGAGCGAGCCTTGCTGATCAACAACGCCGGCGCGATCTTCGTCGGCGGCTGGTCGCCGGTCTCGCTGGGCGACTACTGCGCCGGGTCGAACCACGTGCTGCCGACCGCCGGCTGCGCGTGCCACTCGTCGGGACTGTCGGTGCGCAGCTTCCTGAAGGCGATGCACGTCGTGAACTACTCCCGCGAGGCGTTGCACGATGTCGCTGCGCACGTGGTCGCGCTGGCGCACGCCGAGGACCTGCCCGCACACGGTGCCGCCGTAGCGGCACGTTTCCCGTCGGAGCAGAACAGTGCGGGGGACAGCTGATGGCCGCCTACGGTGGCTTGTTTCGTGGCTTGCCGATCCGCGAGGAACTCAAGGAGCTCGAGCCGTACGGCGCTCCGCAGCTCGACGTACCGGTGTTGCTCAACGTCAATGAGAACCCGTACCCGCCGAGCGAGGCGGTCGTCGCCGACATCGCGGCCTCCGTCACGTACGCGGCGCGCGGGCTGAACCGCTACCCGGACCGGGAGTTCCTCGACCTGCGGGCTGACCTCGCGGCGTACCTGGGGCGCGAGTCGGGTGCGCACCTGGACGCCGAGCAGGTATGGGCGGCGAACGGCTCCAACGAGGTGATGCTGCACCTGCTGCAGGCCTTCGGCGGACCGGGCCGGACCGCGCTGTCTTTCGCACCGACGTACTCGATGTATCCGGAGTATGCCCGCGACACGAACACGGGCTGGGTGGTCGGCCGCCGGTCGGAGGACTTCACCCTCGACCAGAGCAAGGCGCTGGCCGCCATCTCCCGGCACCGGCCGTCGGTGGTGCTGCTCGCGTCGCCGAACAACCCGACCGGTACGGCGTTGCCGATCGACCTGGTCGAGGCGATCGCTGCGCATACGGCCGCGCTTGGTGCGGTGCTGGTGGTCGACGAGGCTTACGGTGAGTTCCGCCGGGCCGGGGTACCGAGCGCGGCGACCTTGTTGCCGTCGTACCCCAATCTGGCCGTGGCCAGGACGATGTCGAAGGCGTTCGCGCTGGCCGGGGCCCGGGTCGGTTACCTTGCCGCGAGCAAGCAACTGGTCGATGCCCTGCGCATCGTCCGGCTCCCGTACCACCTGTCGGCGGTGACGCAGGCGGTCGCGCGAGCGGCCCTGCGGCACGCGGACGAGCTGCTCGGCCGGGTCGGGCAGCTCCGGGTGGAGCGGGACGAAACCGTGGAATGGCTGCGTGCACAGGGAATGCGGGCGGTCGACTCGGACGCGAACTTCGTGCTGTTCGGTACCTTCGCCGACCGGCACGCGGTGTGGCAGTCGCTGCTGGACCACGGCGTACTGATCCGCGAGACCGGGCCGGACGGCTGGCTTCGGGTGTCGATCGGCACCTCCGCCGAGATGGCCGCGTTCCGGACGTCGCTGGAGAAGGTCCTCGAGTCGGACGTGGGAAGGTAAGGAATGAGTGAGCGGAGCAAGCTCATCAGACAACACAGCGCAGCTTGTGCCTCATGCGCGCCCGGAGCGAAGCGAGGACGCGCATGAGCAGGACAGCCCGGATCGAACGGACGACCAGCGAGTCCAAGGTGCTGGTCGAGGTCGACCTGGACGGCACCGGCCGGGCCGACATCTCCACCGGCGTGGGCTTCTACGACCACATGCTGAACGCGCTGGCCAAGCACGCGCTGCTAGATCTGCAGGTGAACACGGTCGGCGACCTCGAGATCGATGCCCACCACACCGTTGAGGACACCGCGATCGGCCTCGGCCAGGCCCTTCGTGAAGCGCTCGGCGACAAGCGGGGCATCCGCAGGTTCGGCGACGCCACCGTGCCGCTGGACGAGGCGCTCGTGCACTGCACGGTCGACCTGTCCGGCCGGCCGTACTGCGTGCACACCGGTGAGCCCGACGGCCAGGTGTACGCGATCATCGGTGGCGACTACGCCGGTTCGCTGACCCAGCACGTGTTCGAGACGCTGGCCTTCCACGCCGCGATCTGCATCCACATCCGGGTGCTGTCCGGACGCGACCCGCACCACATCGTGGAGGCCCAGTTCAAGGCCTTCGCCCGCGCCCTGCGCGCGGCGGCCGAACTGGACCCGCGCCAGCCGGGAATCCCCAGCACCAAGGGCGCTCTGTGAAGACTGTTGTGCTCCTGGACTACGGCTCGGGCAACATCCGCTCGGGCGAGCGCGCGCTGCAAAGAGTAGGCGCCGACGTCACGGTGACCTCCTCCTTCGACGAGGCGCTGAACGCCGACGGCCTACTGGTTCCGGGAGTTGGTGCTTTCGAAGCCTGTATGACGGGCCTGCGCGCGGTGCGGGGCGACGTACTGGTGGACAAAAGGCTGGCTGCCGGACGGCCGGTGCTGGGTATCTGCGTCGGGATGCAGATCCTGTTCGCACGCGGCATCGAGCACGGCGTCGAGACCGAGGGCTGCGAGCAGTGGCCGGGTGTCGTCGAGCGTCTGCAGCCCGGCGGTGACGAGCCGGTTCCGCACATGGGCTGGAACACCGTCGACGCGCCTGCGGGAAGTGGGCTGTTCGCGGGAATCGAGAAGGAACGGTTCTACTTCGTCCACTCGTACGGCGTCCGCTCGTGGGAGCTCACCGGCACCCGGGCGTCAGTGACACCGGCGGTCACCTGGTCGACGTACGGGCAGGATCGTTTCGTTGCGGGCGTGGAGAACGGTCCGCTCAGCGCGACCCAGTTCCACCCGGAGAAGTCCGGCGACGCCGGCGCCGAACTCCTCGCCAACTGGCTCCGCACCCTCTAGCGGTGTGTCTGACAAATAGCTTCACAAAGCCACACCACTAGGCCAAACCAGACCCTCAGCGCAGGCCTGACGCTAACGGCAGGCCTGCCTCTGGGTGAGGTCTGACGCTGGGCGGTGGTTCTTGTTCTGTCCCCTTGCCGTTTCCCAGATGTTCACCGTACGTTACCTGGTGACCACCTGGAGTCTGCGTCGCCAAGGAGGACCACCCGTGCTTGTGGAACCCCAGCCGAACCCCCTGTCCCGTCGCCAGTTCGTCGCTCGGGCGGCCGCCGCCGGAGTCACTGTCAGCGTCGCCGGCTCGGTCGAGGCACTGTTCGCCTCTGAACCCGCTTTGGGTACGTCGGGACCGAAGGTGGGCTATGGCCCGTTGGTTCCGGATCCGAACGGGATGCTCGATCTGCCCAGCGGCTTCAGCTACAAGATCGTGTCCCGGGAGGGCACGGTGCGCCGGGACGGGCTCAAGGTGCCCAGCCGGTTCGACGGTATGGGCACCTTCCCGGATCGCGACGGCGGTTCGCGGCTGGTCCGCAACCACGAATGCAGCCCGACCGCCTCGATCCCGGTCAAGGCACCGGCCGACCGTACGTACGACCCGGGGGCAGCGGGAGGGACCAGCACCGTGGTGGTCGACCGGCACAGCGAGGCCACCAGTGAGTTCATCAGCCTGGGTGGCACTGCGATCAACTGCTCGGGTGGCCTCAGCCCCTGGCGCACCTGGCTGACCTGCGAAGAGACCGAACTCAAGGCGGGTGCCAGCGGCTACACCAAGGACCACGGATTCATCTTCGAGGTCGATCCCTACGACGACCGCCGCAACGTCAACCCGACACCGTTGAAGGCGATGGGCCGGTTCCAGCACGAGGCCGTCGCGATCGACCCGAACACCGGCATCGTTTACGAGACGGAGGACGCGTTCGTCGCGCCGCTCGGCAGCTTCTACCGCTTCCTGCCGAACCGGCCGCGCGGCGGCTGGGGCAGTCTGCGCGCCGGCGGCGAACTGCAGGCGCTGCACGTGCCCGGCCTGACGGATCTGTCCGTGGTCCAGGAGGCCGGTGCGTCCTTCGGGGGCGCTAGCTGGGTGAAGGTGCCGGATCCGCTGGCCACCAGTGAATCCGTCCGGGCGCAGGACTACGCCAAGCCGATCACCGGCGGCTACAAGATCGAGGGCGCGTGGTGGGGCGTGCAGGACCGCTGCGTCTACTTCGCCTCGTCGTTCGCCCGCACCGAGCTGGGCCCGGCCATGAACCACGACGGCCAGGTCTGGAAGTACGACCCGAGCCGGAACACGCTGCGTCTCGAGCTGATCTTCACCCGGCCGACGCCCGGCTCGGACAACCCTGAGTTCGATGCCCCGGACAACATCACCATGTCGCCGTACGGCGGGCTGATGATGTGCGAGGACGGCCTTGGCGAGCAGCACATGCTCGGCACCACCGAGGACGGCGAGGTCTTCGTCTTCGCCAAGAACCGCATCAACAACGGCACCCCGGACAACCCCGAGTACGGCGAACTGGCCGGCGCCGGCTTCTCCGCCGACGGCCACACCATGTTCTTCAACGTCTACACCCCCGGCACCACCTTCGCCATCACCGGCCCCTGGCGCCGCCGCCGCTAACCCCGTTGCATCCAAAGAACCTCGGGCCATACCGCAAGGTCCTTCGGACGCCACGGGTGACCTACCCAGGCGCCGCCCCCCGCCACGCCGCCCCGCCACGCCACGCCGGCCCCGCCACGCCGATCGTCGGTCCGTAGTTCCCCGGCGTGTCGCCCGTCATCGGTCCCAAGTTGCCCCCGGGTCGGGGATTGCCCATCAGCGCCGACCGGGCTATCGCGTGCGGGAACGCGGATGATTGGGCACTCGATAGCGGGTTGTTGCACCGATAGCGGCCTGCTGGCGCCGATCGCAGGTTCTAACCCGCTATCGGCGGGATAACCCGCTATCGGGCATGGGGAGGTCCGCGTCCGCCCGCGTGATGGCGGTCCCCGGGTCCCGGACACCACGTTCCGGGTCTCGGACACCATGTTCCGGGGCCTCGGACACCATGGCGGGACCCCGGACGCGCCGTTCCTGTCCGGGGGTCCCGGCGTGAGGGCCGAGCCCCCGATGACTGGCAAGCAGAGCTGGTGAACCCTTTTCTAGGGAGGGGTTCTGCACCAGGTGGGAACTTTTCGCCGCTCCGTGACGAAAAATTTCCACCTGGTGCTGCCGGACCAGCCGCGCGCGTGGCCGGCGCCGAGGAATTCGGCCAGTCGTGGATCGGTGTCGGCGGCAATCGGTTACCAGGGACACCGATTCATGACTCGGCGCACTTCCCGCTCCGACAGGTCGGGGGAAGCTCCACCGCCGAGCGTCAGACACGCCTCCCAGCTGCGGCCCGGGGTGGGATCACGCTGGACGCGCCGCCAGGGACAGGTTGGAAGGCCGGCCCCGATACCGAGGGTGTGGCGGGCTGTCGCCGGCTCGTTCGGTGCTGGTCATCCGCATGTTCGCTGTCCGCGATGGGGCGTTGGGGGTTCTCCGGTGACGGCCGGCCGAGGAGGTCGATCACCGCCGTTGCGGCTGGCGGCGAGAGCAGGCTTGAGGGTGATCGCAAGTGCCCGGACGGACACGTTCTGCTGTCGAGCTCAGGCGTCTCCGGGGAATGCCGCAGTGCTGCCGCCAAAGCTGAGCTGTGCCCCGGAACAGGCGATGAGCGCCTGGATGGCGAAGGTCCGGACCGGCTCCTGCTCGGCGGCTTCGACCAGGTCACCGTAAACGGCGGTCAGCCGGCGCTCGATCAGCAGCACCAGCGCGGAGGCGGTCGTGGTACTCGTCACGGCCTGTGGAAGGTCGTACGCCGCTGGCGCCGCCACCGGGGTCTGGCCGGCGTCCAGCAGGAACCCGGCCAGTTGATCCCGGCGCTTGCGGTGCTGCTCGTACAAGGTGGTGGCCGAGCCGAACCGGGCACCTTTCAGCTTGCCGCCGGCCACGCCGACGCCGTACAGGGCGGCGTGCTCGCCGGCCAGGGTGGCCTGGAGGGCCTCGATCTCGGTCAATTGGCGGCCTTCCTGGACAGCGTGACGGCGAGTTGGCTCTCGCTGGCCGCGATCGACGCGAGCAGGCGGGCGGCTTGACCGGAGAGCTTGGCCGCGGCGGTGGCGTGCAGTACGGAGAGCTTCTGCTCCCGGCTGGCCAGGTCCGCGAGTGCTGCGGCGGAGCTGGTCGGCAGCGGCGGGAGCTTGCCGGGCTGGGCTGGCTTGAGAGCGCCGGTCTCCTTCAGCTTGGCCAGGTGGGAGGCGTGGAAGTTGACCCCGGTCGAGAGCTGGTTGCGCAAGGCAGGGAACTTCTGGGTGACCGTGCTGTAGCGGAGGGCGAGCTGCTGGACCTGGGTGGCCGCGGTCTGCAGCGCGGCGACAACCACCGGGTCGCTGCTCGGGGGTGGCGGCTGCTGGGTCGCGTTGGGATCTTCGGTCGACCCCGGCGTACCGGTTCGATCGGGCGCGCCATCGCAGCCGGCCAGCACGGCAGCGGCACCCGCGGCGATCGCAGCGGTGCGGAGCGCGGTTCGGCGCGAGAGGCGGAAGGGGTCGGTCGGCACTGGCGAACGATATCCCGGTCAAGGCCCTCGGCAAGGACAGATAGGGTGGGCTACTGCCCTCCGGACGGATCGCCGGGTGGCGCATCGGGTGCACAACTGGAAAGAGAGGCAGGTCTACCTGTGAGCCGGAAGACTGACCACACGGACCCAGAGAGCCTCGAAAACTTCCTGCGGCCGATCGTCGAGCAGTTCGGCTGCGACTTGGAGGCCGCGGATGTCGCGCCGGCCGGCCGCCGCCGGTTGCTGCGCGTACTCGTGGACCGCGACGGCGGGATCAGCCTGGACGACGTCGCCGAGGTGACCAGGGCGATCTCGAAGGCGCTGGACGCCGACGACGTGATGGGCGACGGCGCGTACACGCTGGAGGTCTCGAGCCCGGGCGTGGACCGGCCGCTCACCCTGCCACGGCACTGGCGCCGCAACGTCAAGCGACTCGTCACCGTCACCCTGAAGGCCGGGGACAAGGTGACCGGCCGGATCACGTCCGCCGCGGACGAGGCCGCCGAGCTGGACGTGGACGGCGTCACCCGGACCGTGGCGTATGCGGACGTGGAGAAGGCCAAGATCCAGATCGAGTTCAACCGGGCTGCCGGCAACGACGAACCTGCCGCTGACGGCACGGTGGAGGAGAACTGACCATGGATATCGACATGGCTGTACTGCGGTCCCTGGAACGCGAGAAGGACATCGCCTTCGACGTCGTGGTGGAGGCGATCGAGCAGGCTCTGCTGGTGGCATACCACCGCAGCGAGGGCGCGCAGCAGCATGCCCGGGCGGTGCTGGACCGCAAGACCGGGCACGTCACCGTGTACGCCCAGGAAATGGCCGCGGACGGCACCCTGGCCCGCGAGTACGACGACACCCCCGCCGACTTCGGCCGGATCGCGGCCACCACGGCCAAGCAGGTCATCCTGCAGCGGTTGCGCGACGCCGAGGACGAGGTCCGCTACGGCGAGTTCTCCGGCAAGGAGGGCGACATCGTGTCCGGCGTCATCCAGCAGGGCCGCGACCCGCGCTCGGTGATGGTTGACCTGGGCAAGATCGAAGCCGTGCTGCCGGCCCCGGAGCAGGTGCCGGGGGAGAAGTACGAGCACGGCTCCCGGCTCCGGGTCTACGTGGTCGGCGTCCGGAAGGGTTTCAAGGGTCCGCAGATCACCGTCTCGCGGACGCACCCGAACCTGGTGAAGAAGCTGTTCGCGCTGGAGGTGCCGGAGATCGCCGACGGCACGGTGGAGATCACCGCGATCGCCCGCGAGGCCGGTCACCGCACCAAGATCGCGGTCCGCACGCTGAACCCGTCGGTGAACGGCAAGGGCGCCTGCATCGGCCCGATGGGCCAGCGGGTCCGCAACATCATGCACGAGTTGCACGGCGAGAAGATCGACATCATCGACCACAGCGACGACCCGGCCACCTTCGTCGGGAATGCGCTGTCGCCGGCGCAGGTCAGCTCTGTGGAGGTCGTCGACGCCGCCGCGCGGGCCGCGCGGGTGATCGTTCCCGACTACCAGTTGTCGCTCGCAATCGGCAAGGAAGGGCAGAACGCCCGCCTCGCGGCCCGGCTGACGGGCTGGCGGATCGACATCAGGCCGGATACGGATGTGACTCGTGGGGACGAGAAGGTAGACTGACTTCTCGGTCGGTCGGCTGAGTCGTCACCACACCCTGAGGATCACTTGACAGTG
>JAWWOY010000945.1:0-7070 GCA_033851195.1 Kribbellaceae bacterium
CACCGAGGTCGCCAAGTAAGTGACTGCCGCCGTCAGACCCGCTACCGAGCGGGACGTCGATCAACTGATCGCCGCGGAGGATTCAGCCGCCTCGCGCGCACACCTGCGGGCCCGCTGGGATCAGCAGTCGCGCGGTGAGGCGTTGTTCCTGCTGGCCTTCCGTGACGATGCGGTGGTGGGTCACACGATGCTGCTCCGCGACTCGAACTATGCGGAAGTCCGTGTGGCGCACGAGCCGGCCGAGATCAACGCGCTCGCGGCGTACGTCCGGCGGACCGGAGTCGGTACTGCGCTGATCGCCGCAGCTGAGGAGATCGCGGCCGGCGAGTGGGGGCGACGCACGATCGGCCTTGCCGTAGGGCTGGACAACCCGAGCGCGCGCCGACTGTACGAACGGCTCGGCTACCGGGGCTGGGGCCGCGGCGCGGTGTTCGACGAGTGGAGCGAGCAGAACGAGCACGGCACGGTGGTCCGCAATCATCGTGACGCATGCGACTACCTGCTCAAGGCCTTCAACGCCGACTGATTCGGGTCCGCTCGACCCATTGGGAACGCTTGCTGCGTCGCGTGCAAGCTGTCGCGGCCGACGACCGTTCCTCGGTGCGCAAGCCGTGCTTACCTCGGCCGACAGCGCCAGCCTCCCGTCAGTCGGCCAGAGGTTCTGCAGCGTCGCCAGGTTCTGCTCGGTCATCATCTGTCCCCGTTCGCAGGCCGGTCCTTAGCAGCAGCATGCGGCCGCGATGTTGCGAAAGCCTCACCTAGGACCAGGTCCATTGAGGCATTTCGCGCAGTGGGTGCAGGTCGGCATCCGTCTCCGCCTGTGAGTTCTGCATCGCGACCTGGGAGCCGAATTCGGCGTGGGAGTTCCATGCCGCCCGGAACCGGTCGTCGGCGGGTAGGCCGGCCTTGTCAGCGGCGGCGATCATCAACTCCACGAAGCGCTGCCGCTGTGGTTCTTGAATCCTCAGATCACGATGGGTCGCGACGATGTGGTCGAACCCGCCCAACTCGTCGGTGTACCGGCTCGGGCCGCCGAAAACCTCGGCCATGAACGCGGTGAGGTGGTCGACGTGATCCGGTTGGCCCTCCCCGAACAACGGCTTCAGCAACGGGTCCGCCAGCACGGACGTGTAGAAGAGGTCGACCGCGTGACGTAGCGCCCCGTCACCGCCGAGGTGATCGTAGATCGTGGTCTCGTTTGCCATGCTTACATGATTACAACACTCGCCCGACGTCGTCCAGGTATCCGCGGTACTTCGCTCAGCGACGGCCGAGCGAATCCCGGACGAGGTCCAGGGTGTCTTCGAGCCGCGCCCACTGCTCGGAGCGCGTCGGGCCCCAAGGTGTCGTGCTGGTGGAGCCGGATGACCCGGGCGGTGTAGTCCTCGACGTACCGGCGGAGCAGGAAGAGGAGCAGGACAGCCAGATCGTGCTCAGGAGGAGCGACTGTTGCTCCATCCCAATCCGGGGCGCTTAACCGGCCCTGCTCATGCTGCTGCAAGCGGTCGAGCTGATCCAGGATGTCGGCTCGCCAGGGCTTGAGCAGTCGATCTGAGAGGTATGGACGGAGTTCGTCGCCGACTGTCACGACGAATCGCTCGCGAGGTGGCAGTACGGACGCTAGTGCAGGAGTAGCTCCGTGCAACTCCGCCAGCGTTCGGCCTAGTTCGTCCAGCACGCCCACCCGGCCAGAGCTTCAGGAAGTAGCTGTCGGCTCCACTGCGCAGCTCATACCCGGCTGACGCCCACCCGACCGGGATGAACCGCAGTCCGTCGACAGCAACGCCATACAGCTCCTGTACGGCGGACAGCAGCGCATTGCGGTCTACCGGCGGCTCCTGCAGCACGTCAGCGGAAGGCGGACTGGCCGGTGAGGGCCTGACCGATCACTAGCTGATGCACCTCTGAAGTGCCCTCGTAGGTGAGCACCGACTCGAGGTTGTTGGCGTGCCGCATCACCGGGTATTCGCCGCTGATGCCGTTCGCCGCCAGGATCGTGCGGCACTCACGGGCGATGGCGATGGCCTCGCGCACATTGTTCAGCTTGCCGACGCTCACCTGCTCGGGTCGCAGTGCGCCCTTCTCCTTCAGCCGGCCGAGATGCACCGCCAGCAGGATGCCCTTGTTCAGCTCGACCGCCATGTCTGCCAGCTTCGCCTGCGTCAACTGGTACGCCGACAGCGGCTTGTCGAACACCAGTCGGTCACCGGCATAGCTGATGGCCGTCTCCAGGCAATCCCGGGCCGCGCCCATCGCGCCGAAGATGATGCCGAACCGGGCCTCGTTCAAGCAGCCCAGCGGTCCAGAGAGTCCGCGTGCCTCCGGCAACATCGCCGACCCGGGCAGCCGGACGTCGTCCAACACCAGTTCGGACGTCACTGAGGCGCGCAACGACATCTTGCGAGTGATCTCGGGCGCCGAGAAGCCCGGTGCGTCCGTCGGTACGGCGAAGCCGCGGATGCCGTCGTCGCTCCGGGCCCAGACGACAGCCACATCGGCCACGGAGCCGTTGGTGATCCACATCTTGGAGCCGTTCAGAACCCAATCGTCACCGTCCCGGCGGGCGTTGGTCCGCATCCCGCCCGGGTTTGAACCGAAGTCGGGCTCGGTCAGCCCGAAGCAGCCGATCGCCTCACCGGCGGCCAGGTGGGGGAGCCACTCGTTCTTCTGGTCCTCGCTGCCGTACTTCCAGATCGCATACATGGCAAGCGATCCCTGCACACTGACCAGTGAACGCATGCCGGAGTCGGCAGCCTCGATCTCCAGGCAGGCCAGGCCGTACGCGACCGGCCCGAGCCCAGCACAGCCGTACCCGGTCAGATGCATGCCCAACAGCCCCAGCGAGCCGAGCTCCTTGGCCAACTCCCGCACGGGAATGCTCGCAGACTCGAACCACTCCGGCAGCTGCGGCCGCAGCCGCTGGTCAGCAAACCGCCGAGCGGCCGACCGGATAGCAACCTCTTCCTCGGTCAGCAACGAGTCAACATCGACAAGGTCCAACGAAACGCTCATGCCGCCACGCTATCCGCACTGACGACACGCGCCGTCCTACAACCCGCCAGCCCACCGCAATGCTGTAGCCCCGCCAACGCACCGTAATGCTGGAGCCCAGTCTGAACATCCGTCGGGAACGGAGGTACTGCATACGCGCCGCGGGAGGATAATCCACGGCGTGAGACCGTCGATCCGTCGCTGGGTGAGCGGAGTCCTCACGAGCGCGGCGCTCGTCGCCACGATCACCGCGGTGATCGAGGTGGTGTCACCGCGCGTCCCGGCCCTGGGCCTGGGCATCCTGTACCTGTTCGCAGTCGTGCCCATCGCGCTCGTGTACGGCGCGGCGGCGGCGGCCGCGGTGTCGGTGGTGAGCATGGCCGCGTTCGACCTCTTATTCCTCGCTCCGCACCTCAGTCTGGATCCCGGCACCTGGACGCAATGGGAGGTGCTTCTGGCGTACCTGCTGTCGACCTTGGTCGTGGGCCAACTGACGGCGCGCTCTCAGCGCGAAGCGCGGCGATCGGCGCGGCTCGCGGACGAGCACGCCGCGCTGCGGCGGGTTGCGACGCTGGTCGCCCGCCGGGTCCCGCCGCCGGAGGTGTTCGCGGCGGTCGCGCGTGAGTTCGGCCTGCTCCAAGGTGTCGACGCGACATACTTGGCCCGCTACGAGCTGGACGGGACGGCGACCGGGGTCGCGGCCTGGAGCTCCGCGGGAGATCACCTACCGGTTGGGACACGGGTCGATCTCGAGGGCGAGAGCGTCGCCGGGCTGGTGCTGCGAACCGGGCGGCCCGCGCGGTTACGCGGCTACGAGCATGCGTCCGGCCCCGCGGCCGCACTGGGCCGGGAACTTGGCGTGCGCTCGTCGGTGGGCACCCCGATCGTCGTCGACCAGACCCTTTGGGGGGTGATGATCGCCTCGTCGAAGCGCGGCGGGTGGCTCCCGGCGGACACCGAGACGAGGATCGCTGCCTTCACGGAACTGTCGGCGATGGCGATCGCGAACGCCGAGAGCCGGGCAAGGCTGACCCGGCTGGTCGAGGAGCAGACGGCGTTGCGCCGGGTCGCGACATTGGTGGCGCTCGGGGTGTCGCCGGAGAAGGTGTTCGCGGCGGTCATTGAGGAGGCCGGGCGCCTGATTCCCGTCGAGCTCGCGGCCATGGGCCGCTACGAGTCCGATGGGACGTTCACCGTCGTCGCCACCTCGAGCGCGGTCGGCGACACCTTTCCCGTCGGCGGTCGGTGGCCCATCGGGGGAAACAACGTCACCACGCTCGTCTTCGAGACGGGCCGTCCGGCCCGGATCGACGACTATGCCGAGGCCTCCGGTCCGGTTGGTGTCGCTGTCCGGGACGAGGGCGCTGGCTCGGCCGTCGGGGCCCCGATCATCGTCGACGGCCGCCTCTGGGGTATGACGACCGCTCGCTCGAGGCCGGGGCAACCACTGCCGGCGGACACCGAGTCGCGCCTTGCATCCTTCACCGAGCTCGTGGCGACGGCGATCGCGAACGCCGAGAGCCGAGCCGATCTCGCCGCCTCGCGCGCGCGAATCGTCGCCGCCGCCGACGAGACGCGGAAGCGGATCGAGCGCGATCTGCACGACGGCACCCAACAGCGGCTCATCTCGCTCGGGCTGGAGCTGCACGCCGCGCGGGCGACAGTGCCCCCGCAGCTCAGTGAGCTCGAAGGCGACTTGTCGCACGTTGCTGAGGGACTGATGAGCGTCTCCGACGAGCTGCGAGAGATCTCCCGCGGGCTTCACCCCGGGATCCTGTCCGAAGGTGGCCTGAGGCAGGCGCTTCGAGCACTGTGCCGCCGTTCAGCGGTACCGGTCGAGCTCGACCTGCACGGCGACCGACGGCTGCCGGAGCCGGTTGAGGTCGCGGCGTACTACGTGGTGTCGGAAGCGTTGACCAACGCCGCCAAGCATGCGAACCCAACGACTGTGAATGTCGATCTCGAGACGCACGCCACCGCCTTGCGGCTGGCCATCCGCGACGACGGGATCGGCGGAGCCGACCCCAGCCAGGGGTCCGGACTGGTCGGCCTCAAGGATCGAGTCGAGGCCCTCGGCGGCACCTTCCAGGTCACCAGCCCCGCGGGCAAGGGGACCAGCCTGCTCATCAACGTTCCGCTCGAAGGCCAGCGCAGCGCACCGGAACCCGCGCCGTAGAGACGTTCCGCGGGCATGGCCCAGCGACTCTCGTGGCCTTGTCAGCGTTGACTGGACCGAGCCCTGCTGACCTCCTGCGGCACCCGGAGGGACCGGCACTGCGCCACCCGGCGACTGCGACGCCTCGCCTACCTCAAACCACATCCTCGCCGCCTACATGGCCTCCGGCACGTGACCCAATCTTCCAGTCCTGCCGATGAGCGCCCGTCGCCGGGTAGGTCTCCCTAGAGTAAGTGGGCCGCGTCTCGGTAACCCGGAGGAAGGCTCATGGCTGAATATCCCCAACTGCTGCACGCCGTTCTCGACACCACCAGGCCGCGAGAACTCGCCGAGTTTTACCGGCAACTGCTCGGGCTGCGATACCGACCCGGTGACGAACCGCCCGCGGACGGGGCACCTGACGAGGCGGATTGGCTCGTTCTCGTGGACTCCGACGGGGTGCGCAAGCTCGCTTTCCAGCAGGTTGATCACCTAACTCGGACAACATGGCCCCAGCACGACGTCCCAATGCAGTTGCACGTTGATTTCACGGTTTCGAGCCGTGCTGAGCTGCAGAGGCACCGTGAGCGAGCGGAGGCCTTGGGCGCAGAACTCGTTCTTGACCGGACTGACGACCCCGGCGAGCCGTTGTATGTGTTCGCGGATCTGTCAGGCCACCCGTTCTGCATCTTTGTTGCCTAACGCCACCCTGGCCATCCGCATCTGCCGCTGCGGGGAAGACCCGAAGCCGCCGCTGGTTGCCGTCAGTTCCTGGAAGAAAGGTATGCCGACTCCCAGGATGACCTGGCACCCGCATCTCCGCGATGGCAACGTGGGTCGTGTGCCTGCCCGACCAGACGACGCGACGCCTAACCCACTGTCCAGCCGCGACGCAGCGGCGTTGATTGGTGTCCTCGCAATCCTTGAGGGGCACGCTCTCGCCGACGATCTCGACGAAGTCCTATCGGCCAGGCTCGCTCAGCGCCTGGAGCGCGAGGGGCTTCTGCAGGCAGACTCAGGCTCGGGCGCCTTGCAGCGGGCGCTGAACGGCCTCAATCACCGCCTGCGGTACGCGCTAGGTGAGTACTGACCTCGAACGGGCGAGCAACCGGATCTGCCGCTGATGGAGAAGTAGGTGGCGCGTGACTGAGGGCGTGATCTCGACTCCAGCCAGCGGCGCAGCTTCACGCTTGTCAAAGTTCTCGACGTTGACCACCAGATGATGCCGGCCGTCGTAGCGCCCCACTTCCCGGCACCTGGCAGCCAACCACTCAGGACTCGGTGACATCGAAGGGTTCCTCGCCGCGGCTGTCCGCTAGGCCCACCACCATCCGAGCCAACAACGCGAACGACTCCGGCCGCCGCCTGGGAAGAGTCGACGGGCGGGTTCGAGCTCGAGGTCCTTCACCCTGGCGTACACGCCGCCATCCTGTCGGACAACTGCACGCAGATGCCGCGGTAGGTGCGTGCGCCTCGTTCAACGAGCGTGCAGTTTCAAGCAGTCGAGGTCGTGGATTGGCACCAGGGATGGAGTCGAGAACCTTGGCTGACGGCGACAACTTGTGGGCGACTCACAAGGCGGTCCAGCAACCGCTCACCCCTTCGCCATCGCTGCGGTCGCGAGATCATGACCGCCACGGGCAGACTCCGATGGCCGCCAACAGGGCGGACAGCTTTCTGATGCATCGTCGTGGTCGCACCAACCCCCAGCCTCCGGCGTTCGCCAATCACAGCCGTTCACCACCGTGTGCACCGCTACGCGGCGGCATCGACGACAGCGACAGCACCTCTGTCGTCACGGACCCGCAACGACCCGCTATGTCCCGCGACGCCCCGCGACGACCCGTAACGACTGCAACGACTGCTACGACCCGGAACGACCCGCGACGACCGTAATGACTGCAACGACCCGGAACTCCCCGGA
>JAWWOY010000958.1:0-12999 GCA_033851195.1 Kribbellaceae bacterium
GTGGTGATCAGCGCGAGCGCGTTCGGCGAGGCCGCCGCGGCTGCCAGGCCCTGCAGGATCCGGCTGGCGAGCAGCAGCGACTCGTTCTGCGCGATACCACCGAGGAAGGAGGCGACGCCGAACAGCACGACGCCGAACATGAACACCTTGCGGCGGCCGAGGAGGTCCCCGATCCGGCCGCCGAGCAGTAGCAGTCCGCCGAAGGCCAGCGCATAGGCGTTGACCACCCACGGCAGCGAGGCGGTGCTGAACCCGAGATCTTTCTGGATGTGCGGCAACGCGATGTTGACGATGGTGCCGTCGAGCACCACCATCAACTGCGCCATGCAGATCAGCGCAAGCGCGATGCCAAGGTTGCGGTGGCCGTGCCCGTTGCCCTCCGGCTCGGCCACGATGTCGACTGGCCTGTGGTGCGGCGGGTCGGCCTTGATGACGTCTTCAGGCATGCTGAATGAATCCCCTCTTGGTTTCTGGCTGGATCTGGTCTGCCGGCCCCGCACCGGTCAGACGGCCCGCGACCCCCGCGCCGCGGGCAGGATCACGTGGTCGATGACCCGGACGACGAGTTCGTCAGTGGGCTCGATTCCGAGGACGAAGGCGTGGTGGATGATCACCGCGGGCAGCGTCCGCGCGAGCATCTCGATGTCCAGGTCGGCCGCGATCTCGCCGCGCTGTACGGCTCGCTCGAAGATCCTGTTGACGACGGCGATCCGCGGCGCGATGAAGCGCTCCTGGAAGACTGTCTGCAGGTCGGGGTCGCGATGCAGCGCGGTCAGCAGACCTGCCATCACCGACATGGGCATCTCGGAGGTGAAGCCACCGTCCATGCAGGACATCGCGATCAGATCGCCGCGCAGGCTGCCGGTGTCGACTTCCTCGGGTAGTGGGCAGGCCCCCTTCGCCCGGCTGATCGCGTCGACGACCAGCTCGGCCTTGGTGGACCAGCGCCGGTACAGCGTCGCCTTGCCGGCCTTGGCGGCCGTCGCCACCGCGTCCATCGTCAGCCGGTCGTAGCCGAGCTCGGCCACCACCTCGACGGTCGCATCGAGGATCTCCCCCTCGCGACTGCCCTCGACCCGGGGCCGCTGGCGCGATCCGGCGCTGGCTTCGACGCTGTCTGTCATGATTCCTTGATCACCTTGCGTAGCCGTGCTGTCTTGATAGAACGAAACTGTTTCGTTCCATCAAGACAGTACTGGGGCACAGCAAGGCGTGGCAAACGGGTTAGGCCAGTGACCGAGGTGTTCTCCGTCACTCTCCGTACCAGTGCGTCACTGGTACGACGAGATGCAGCACGGCCTGACGGTCAGTCGTCGTCCTCGGCGCGGCGGGCGGCTTCGATCCGCTGCGAAATCCGGGTGGCCCGCCGCTCGATCGTCCCGGCGAGCCGGTCCCGGGCGGCGCGCAGCACGAATACCGACAGGATCGAAGACGCGATCAGGGCCAGCAGCAACAACGGGAAGAGACTCACCCAGTTCTGGAGCGCGACCCACAGGATCCCGAAGCAGGCCGCGAACAGCAGCAGCCGCAGCCCGGTGTAGACCGCGAACTCCTTCATCTCAGATCCCGGCGTACGAATGCATGCCGGAAACCAGCAGGTTCACCACCACGAAGTCGAAGATGAAGACGAACCAGCCGAGGATCGCGATCTTTGCCGCCCGGCTGCCACGCCAGCCGGCCGTGGCCCGGGCGTGCAGGTAGGCGGCGTACACGACCCAGGTGATCAGCGCCCAGACCTCCTTGGGGTCCCAGCCCCAGTACCGGCCCCACGCGTACTCCGCCCAGATCGGCCCGGCGACCAGTACACCGAAGGTCCACAGCGGGAACGCGAACGCGAGCACCTTGTAGGCGGTGCCGTCCATCGCCTCCGAGCTGGGCAGCCGACGCAGCGCCTCGGGCATCGCTCCGGCACCGTCCAGCACTCGGCGCTCGGCCCTGGACTTCACCAGATACAGGACCGACACGAGCCCACCGATAGTGAAGGCACCACCAGAGATCGCCGCCGCCGATACGTGGATCACCAGCCAGTAGGAGTGCAGCGCGGGCACCAGCGGCCCGGCGGGCGTGTAAAGCGCCAGCGTCGCGAGTCCGAGAATCGCGGCGAGCACCGCGGTGACGCCCAGTCCGATCCATTGCAACTTGTAGCGGTGCACGCAAAGCAGATAGACCACGGCGACGGCCAACGCCGCCGTAATCGAGAACTCGTACATGTTGCCCCACGGCACCCGGCCGGCGGCAAGACCGCGAGTGACCACCCCGGCCAGATGCAGCACAAAGGCAAGCCAGGTAAGCAGCAGCCCGATCCTGCTCGCCGCTTCGGACTTCGAAGCACCGGTGGCGCCCGTTGAAGGAGCGTCCGCGCTCGGCACGACGACCTCTGCGGCGCCGGCCGAGCCGGCAGCGACCAGCACATTCGCCGGCTGCTCCGCCACAACAACCGCACGACTCGTCGCCCACTCGAAGGCGTGCGAGATCATCGCCAGCGCATAGATCACCGTGGCTGTCGGAATGACAAGGTTGGAGACTTGCGCGAAGGCCTCCGGGCTCATGGCTTCTCCTGTTTCCTCAAGGCTTGTGCGATGGCGTGGATCTCGTCGCCGAGGCCGCGCTCGGGTCCCCGGTCCAGGCCGGCGACCTCGACTACGGTACGCCCGTCCACCGTGCGTACTCGCACCCAGGTACGGCGGGGATGGATGAACAGCGAGCCCATCAGACCGAGGATGGCCAGCAGGATCCCGCCGAGTGCAAGGTTGAGCCCGGGTGTGTGGCTGACCTGTAGCTTTACCCAGCGGTCGTACGAGTCGAAAGTGAGCGAGCCGCGGCCATCCGGCAGCGTGATGCTTTGTCCCGGTGCCAGCTGGAACCGCAGCTTGTCACCCTTGCCGTTGTCGAACTGGGTCAGCTTCGACTTGTCCAGCTGATACACCGATTCCGGCTTGCCCGTCTCGACCGCAGGCCGCCCGTAATAGGCCGTCAGCACCAGGGCCGGGTTCAGGGCGTCGGGAAAGACCGAGTGCGGGCCATTCTGGTCGATCACGGCGGTCGGCAAGAAGAACCCTTCGAAGCCGAGCTGAACCGGGCGGGCATCCGGCGCCTTCACCACGCCGAACGAGGAGAAGTTGGTGTCCTGCGGCAGGAATGGCGACGGTCCGGAGAAGGCGACCTGGCCCTTGCCGTCGCGCACCGTCACCCTGGGCGCGTAGCCGTGGCCGAGCAGGTGCACCTTGGTGCCGTCCACATCCAGCGGGTCGTTCACCCGAAGGTTGTAGGACTTCTGCGGGGAATCCGGCGTCTCCTGGTAGGTGAGCGCGGCGTTGAAGTCGGTCGCCGCACCGCGTTGCGGGCCGGACGTCTGGAACTTGGCGGTGAAGCTCTTCACCGTCAGCGAGAACGGCGGCAGGTTGTCCGGGGTGAACGCCCGGCCCGGGCTGAAGTCGTCGTACTGGGCGATGGAGTTGGAGAACCCATTGCCCACAACAACCAAGACGGTGCCGCGGTAACCGAACAGCGCGCCCCACGCCGCTCCGATCAGAGCCAGGATCAGCGAGAAGTGGAAGAGCAGGTTGCCGGCCTCACGGAGGAACCCGCGCTCGGCGCCGAGCGCACCGTCGTACGACTGGGTCCGGAAGCGGCGCCTGCGCAACTCGGTGGACGCGGCGGCCAGCACCTCGGCCTCGGTCGCGTCGGTCTCGAACTCCTGGTGGCCGGGTAGCCGGCTCAGGTTACGCGGCGGCTTCGGCGGACGCGCCCGGACAGCCTTCAGGTAGACCTGCAGGCGCGGCACCACGCAGCCGATCAGCGAGATGAACAGCAGCAGGTAGATCGCCGAGAACCAGGGCGACTTGAAGACGTCGAACAAGCCGAGGCGGTCGTACCACGGAGCGAGCTTCGGGTGCGCCTGGTAGAAGTCGGAGACCTTGATCGGATCGATCCCGGTCTGCGGGATGAGCGACCCCGGCACGGCGGCGAGTGCGAGCAGGAAGAGCAGCAGCAGGGCTGTCTTCATCGAGGTCAGCTGACGCCAGGTCCACCGCAGCCAGCCGATCACCCCCAACGCAGGTGGCAGGGCCGGCTCCGGCGGGGTGTCGATGCGGTCCTTGACCTCAGTCATCTCACACCGCCGGCCCGAAGGTGCTGACCCATTGCCGCAGATCGGCGGTCACCGAATTCCACACTCCTGTCACCAGCAATAGCCCCACGACGATCATCAGTACGCCGCCGGCGCGGATCACCAGCAGTTGGTGCTTACGGACCCAGGCGACCGCACCGAGCATCCGGCGGAATGCCAGCGCAGCCACGATGAACGGGATCCCCAGTCCCAGGCTGAACACCAGCGCCAGCACGGCGCCCCTGGTCGAACTACCCTCGGTCGCGGCCAGGTTCATCACCGTGCCCAGGGTCGGGCCGATGCACGGCGTCCAGCCGAATCCGAACAGTACGCCGAGCAGCGGCGCGGCGGCGATCCCGACGGCCGGCACCCGATGCACCCGGACATCGCGCTGCATGAAGCCGAAGCCGCCCAGGAAGATCAGCCCGAGCACCACCGTGCCGGCCCCGAGGATCCGGGTGATCAGGGCCTGGTGCTCGAGCAGCGCGTTGCCGACGGCACCGAACAGCACCCCGGTCAGGATGAAGACCGCGGAGAAGCCGGCCACGAACAGGCTGGTCCCGGCCAGCATCCGGCCGCGACGGTTGCTGCCCAGCTCGGCGGCGGACAGCCCGGTCACATAAGAGAGGTACCCGGGCAGCAGTGGCACTACGCAGGGCGAGAAGAACGAGATCGCTCCGGCCAGCACCGCGATCGGCAGCGCCACCAGCATCGAGCCCGTCATCGACTGGGCGAACCATTCCCCCACTCAGGTCACCCTGCGTCCTGGACCATGCCGACGAGAGTCTGCGTGGTCACCTCTCCCAGTACCCGGGAGGCCACCTTGCCCTGCTTGTCGATCACCACCGTGCTGGGGATCGATTGCGGGGAGATCTTCCCTCGGAACCTCAGCAGTTGCTTGCCGCTCGGATCGTAGATACTCGGGTAGCCGACGCCGAACTCCTGGACGAACTTCTGTGCCGGCACCTTACTCAGGTCACGGGTGTTCAGCCCGATGAACTCCACCGAGGGGCCGAGCTGCTTCGAGGCGGCGACCAGATCCGGCGCCTCCTGCCGGCAGGGCGGGCACCACGAACCCCAGACATTCAGGACGACGACCTTGCCGGTGTGGTCGGACAGCTTCCACGACTTGCCGTCCAGGGTCTGGCCCCCGAACTCAGGTGCGGCCTCGCGGTCGCCGGCCGCGAAGGTCGCCACCTGGCTGTTGCCACTGACGAACCCGGTCTGGCCCGTCCGGTTCTGGCTCGCCTGCTGTCCGGAACTGCAGGCCGTCATCAGCAGCAGTGCCGCCAGCAGCGCCAGCACTGGGATCACCGGCGTACGACGACGCATCACGCGCCGCCCACGAACTTCTTCGAGTTCCTGACCGGCAGCAGATCCTTCGCCGGCTCGGCGTACCCGACCGAGACGATGGACTCGCCGTGGAAGGTGAACGAGGTGAGGCTGGCCAGGCTGCACTGCCGCTTGCGCGGGTCGTGGGCCAGCCGGCGGCCCTCGACCGCGCTGCGAACGATCCAGATCGGCAGCTGGTGGGACACGATCAGCGCCTCGTGGCCGGCGGCCTTCTGCCGGGCGGTCTCGATCGCGTCCCGCATCCGCCGGACCAGTTGCTGGTACGGCTCACCCCAGGACGGCTTCAGCGGGTTCCGCAGCAGCCACCAGGCGCTCGGGTTGCGCAGCGCCCCGTCGCCGACGCCGAACTTCTTGCCCTCGAACAGGTTCGCCGCCTCGATCACCCGCTCGTCGATGTCCGGGGTCAGGCCGAGGGTCCTGGCGATCGGCTCCATCGTCTCCTGGGCCCGCTCCAGCGGCGAGCTGACCAGTTGCACGATGTCCCGGCCGGCCACGTGCTCGGCGACCCGGTCAGCCATCTTGCGGCCGAGCTCGGACAAATGGAAGTCGGGGATCCGGCCGTAGAGCACGCCGGCCGGGTTTTGCACCTCGCCGTGACGCATCAGGTGCACGACCGTCGTTTCGGTCACCGCAGCAGATCCCTTCAGTTCTTCACAGCCGCGGCGGCCCGGGCTGCCCCGGCCAGCGCGGATTCGATCTGAGCCAGAGCGTCATCGTCGAACGCGGCACTCACGAACCAGGCTTCGAAGGCGCTCGGCGGCAAGTAGACGCCGGCGTCCAGCATGGCATGGAAGAACGCGGCGAACCGGGGCAGCACCTGGGCTCCCGCCCCGGTGAAGTCCCGGATCTGCCGCGACCCTTCCGACGATTCCACGAAAAAGACACTGAAGAGGTTCCCGGCGGCCTGGATGACGTGCGGCACACCTTCCTTCTCCAGCGCGGTGCCGACCAGTCGCCGGACCGTTGCCGAGGTCTCATCCAGCTTGCGGTAGACGTCGTCCGTTGCCAGTCGCAACGTGGTCAGTCCGGCCGTGGTGGCGATCGGGTTCCCGGACAGGGTGCCGGCCTGGTAGACCGACCCCTCCGGCGCCAGGTGCGACATCAACTCGGCCCGCCCACCGAACGCCGCCGCCGGGAAGCCGCCGCCCATCACCTTGCCGAACGTCATCAGATCCGGCACCACCCCGTCGACGCCGTACCAACCGGAGCGGGTGATCCGGAACCCGGTCATCACCTCGTCGGAGATGAACAGCGCACCGTTGTCCCGGCAGGTCTTCGCCAGGAACGCGTTGAACCCGTCCTGGGGTGGGACCACGCCCATGTTCCCGGGCGACGCCTCGGTGATCAGCGCCGCGATCTGGTCGCCATACGTCGCGAACGCCTCGGCGACCGCGGCCTGGTCGTTGTAAGGAAGCACGATCGTGTCGGCGGTCGTGGCCTCGGTGACGCCCGGGGTGCCGGGGATGCCGAGGGTGACGACGCCGGAGCCGGCCTGGGCCAGCAGCGCGTCGACATGCCCGTGGTAGCAACCTGCGAACTTCACGATCTTCGCCCGGCCGGTGACACCGCGGGCCAGCCGCAGGGCCGACATGGTCGCCTCAGTGCCGGACGAGACCAGCCGGACCTTCTCCACCGGCGTACGGGCGACGATCTCCTCGCCCAACTCCACCTCGGCCTGCGTCGGCGTCCCGTACGACGTACCGCGGCTGACCGCCGCCTGGACCGCGGCCGTCACCTCCGGGTGGGCGTGCCCGAGCAGCATCGGGCCCCACGAGCAGACCAGGTCGACATAGGTATTGCCGTCGACATCGGTGATGTGACATCCGTCACCCGAGGCCATGAAGCGCGGTACGCCGCCGACGGCGCGGAAAGCGCGGACCGGCGAGTTCACCCCGCCGGGCGTCACCGCCGAGGCGCGGGCGAACAACTCGGCGGATTGCGCGGTGCGTTGATTGAGGTCTGACACGGCAGCCATTCTCCCCGACAGACCAGCGGGTCGAGTGAGCGGGGACCGACCTGACCGGAGCATGCCAGCGGGACTGGGCCTTCACAGGTGCGTTGTTACGCGCCAGTATAGGTAGCCGGTGACCGCCCGCGCACTGTCTGCATCCATCGCGTAACCCACGCCGAGGACGGACGTTAGTCCAGATACGACGGTCGCCTGGACCGACCAGAAGACGTGCCCGCCGCGTGGGACCGGGTGCGTCGATGAGTCACGGAGGGGATCTTCGATGGCCAAGGCCATGAATGGCGGGTGGCGGCAGATCGCGCCACTCGTCCCGCTGGCGTTGTTCGCCAGCGCATTCACCGTCAGCGCCACCGACGACGCAGCGGTGGCGACCGCCACGCTGGACCGGGGAATTTCCAGGAACAGCCCGATCGTGGTGCCGAAGCAGACCATCACAGAGCCGGCGAACATCCCCGTGCCCGGCTCCGTCGGCAACGGCATCGACCGCGGCCTGGAGGCCACCCAGGTGGTGTCCGGGCTGTCGCGCAACGGCATCCCCGAGGCCGCTCTGAAGGCGTACTCCCGGGCCCAGCAGGTGATGTCGCAGGTGGACCCGAGCTGCCAGTTGCCGTGGACCCTCGTCGCCGCGATCGGCCGCGTCGAGTCCAACCACGGGCGGCACGACGGCAACATGCTGAACAGCTCCGGCGTCGCCGTTCCGGGCGTCTACGGCCCCCGGCTGGACGGCATCAGCGCAGCCAGGATCAACGACACGGACGCCGGGAAGCTCGACGGCGACTCCGCGTTCGACCGGGCCGTCGGACCGATGCAGTTCATCCCCGGCACCTGGCGCGCGATGGGCGTCGACGGTGACGGCGACGGCGTCCGGAACCCACAGGACATCGACGATGCGGCGATGTCGACCGCGGTCTACCTGTGCTCCGGCAACACCAACCTGTCGAACGCCGCCGAGCTGAACCAGGCCGTGCTGCGATACAACCACTCCCAGTCGTACGCCGACCTGGTGATCAGCATCGCCAAGGCCTACGCGGCCGGCAGTTGGATCGCCGTCGGCAACGGCACCGAGAGCGACGACCAGGGCATCGACCACGCCGGCGGCAAGCTCGGCGACCCGGACATCCATGCCCCGGCCGACCACGACCTTCCTACCGCGGTCGGCCTGCCGGGCCGCCCCGGCGTCGCCACACCACGGCCGACGCCGACCACCACGCATCCCAAGCCGACCGACGACAAGCCCAGCACCCCGGGCCGCCCCACCCCGGAAAAGCCGACGCCTGGCAAGCCTCCGACTCCGACAATCCCGCCGCCGAACACACCGCCCGGACCGGCAACGCTCCAAACGGCGGCCGGTCTCATCGTCGGCACGGTCGGCAGCACGGTCTCGGAGCTGACCAAGGCTGCGCAGTACTGTCAGTCCGAGATGTCCAAGGTGACCATCACCAATCCGACCCAGGCACAGCTCCAGAAGTGCGTGACCGCCTTCCAGACCGGTGGCACCGCCGCCGTCGATCAGGTGGTCCGCAACCTGGTGTCCCTGCTCGGTCTGCTCGGCGTCCTCGGCGGAGGCATTCTCGGCAGCTGATCCCCCCGAACTGGCGCGCCTGCCCCCCACCCCTCCCTGGCGCGCCTGGCGACGCCACGGAGCACCTCCCCCCGGCTCTGTGGCGTCGCCATCTTCTGTCCAAGCGCTTACTTGAAGTGGGTGAGAGCGCCGGCAGGGGGCGTCAGGCGAAGCGCTTGGTGACCTGCTCCATCCGGGAGACCAGGTCGACGTCGTAGGCGACGCCGGGCACGTAGAAGATCACGTAGTCGGCGCCGGCCTCCAGGACGGCCTCCACCTTGTCGGCGATCTCGTCCTCGGTGGCGATCAGGTTGTCCTTGGAGAACCGCTCCCAGTCCATCGGGCCGAGGGCCTTCTCGGTGGCCTTCTTCGGGTCGTCGCCCTTGTCGATCGGGAACGCGCTGATCCCGGTCGACTTGATGATGGAGTCGTAGTCGCGGCCGAGCGCCTCGCAGTGGCCCTTGAGGATGGCCGCCTTCTCCTTGATCACCTCGGGGTTGCCGCCGCCGATGTTCGCCGCATCGCCGTACTGGGCGACCAGTTTCAGGGTGACCTTCGGGCCGCCGCCACCGATCCACAGCGACGGGTGCGGCTTGCGGACGCCCTTCGGCTCGTTGATCGGCTTGTCGATCGAGTAGTACTTGCCCTTGAAGACAGGCTCGTCCTCGGTCCACATCTTGTAGATGATCTCGGTGGCCTCGCGGAAGGCGCCCATCCGGTCCTTCAGTTCGGGCCACTCGTAGCCGTAGGCCTTCCACTCGTGCTCGTACCAGCCCGCGCCGATCCCGGCGTACAGGCGGCCGTTGCTGGCGACGTCCACGGTGGAGGCGATCTTGGCGTAGAGCGCGGGGTTGCGGTAGCCGTTGCAGCCGACCATCTGGCCGATGTTCACACGCTTGGTGTCACGAGCCAGCGCGGCAGTGGCGGTCCAGCACTCGAAGGTGCTCTCGGTGCTCGGCTCCGGCACAGTGTGGAAGTGGTCGAAGAGCCAGATGGAGTCCCAGGAGCCCTCGTCGGCAGCCTTGGCGACGTTCGTCATCGCCTCCCACTGCTCGACCGGGTCGGCGATCCCGGCGAGGTCCATCTTCCAGCCCTGCGGTACAAAGATTCCGAAACGTGTGGTCATGATTCCATCCTCCCCGGCGGCTGCTTAACCGGTCCAGTGATCCACTCGCTGGATCAGTTCTCAATCAGACCGCCCCAGCTTCTTAATCCCCCGAACCAGGCGTGGCGACGGGGCGTCGTACCCGGTCGGGTGCCCGACCAGTCACGGTGGGCCATGATGCGGAAGGGGACGACCATCGAGCCGACAGAGGTACGCCCGGCCACGGACAAATTCGACAGGCTGTTCGATGAGGCCGTGCCTTTGATCTCCAGCCAGCGGCATAGCCGCGACTCGCCTCCGGTCGAAGGCGGCAGCCGGCCGGTCAGACTCTGTGGCCGAGGTCGCCCTTCTCCAAGTCCCTGTCGACCCAAAGCAGGTACTTGGCAGACAGAGTGGGCCGGTACTTCTGATGCTTGCCGCGCAGTCCCTCCGCCGTTTGTGCCATCAGGGCCTCGATGCTGTCGAACCCCTGCCCAGGTGGCGAGTCGTTGAAGCAGTCGAGAACTCCATCGGTGCCGTCGACCCGGACCGCCAGATTGCACGCTGTGTAGTCAACTGCAAAGGAACGGCAGTCGGGAGCGCCCACACGCGGGTCAGAGGGTCATATCTCACAAACGCCTCGATCGCCCGACCGATAGGCAACGGGTACCACCCGCCGACGAACGAGAAGCCGTTCCCACCGATGACGGCGCTGCCGTCATGTACTGCGTAGAGTTCTTTCAGCGATTGAGGCAGCGGGTGCCCGACCACCTCGGCCCACCGCTCGAGGTCCTGATCGGTCGCCGGAGGTCGGAGACTCCCGACAACCGCCGGAACCGACTTCAAGGCCGTCCTGATCTCATTCCACTGATCCGCGATGCTCATTGGGAAGCCGCTCACTCCTCACGCCAGGCCAGCGCGGCGGGACTCCAGATCGAGGACTTGGAGTCTCCCGTGATGGCGGGATCGGCGAAATTACAGACAGCGCTCAAGACGGAGCCCAGTTCAGCGGGAAGACGCCCGTCTAGTTTCTGTTTGCGGACCCAGGCACGCCACCGCGTCTGGCTAAGTTCCGGCATGCCTTCGAGGGCAGTCGCCAGAGGTATCAGGGATGCCTGCCGGTGGTCGGCGACGACCTGGAGCGAGTCCTGCAGCTCGCTTCCGTCAATCGCCTGGTGCCGACTCAGGAGGTAGATGTCAGCGAAGTCCCGCCAGCGGGTGTTGGTCAGCCGGCGTTCGATCGCAGTCACGATCTTCTCGGCGAGCACCATCGGCAGCGGGTAGCAGAGCAGGATGATCTGGCCACCCAGAAGTCGTGGCAGTTGGAGGCTGCCAGCGGCCGGACTGATCGGGTCGCCAACGCTCACGTCGACATGGAACACGATCTGAGCGCTGGCTAGCTGACAGGTCATGCTGACCCGCACGCCGTTGTACTGATCCTGGTCGCGAATCGTCTCCGCGACTGCACCATCAACGTCGTACACCAGTCCGTCGTCCACTGGCTCGCGAGCTATGTCACGGATCCGCGACAAGACACGGTCGGGTTCGTTGGCTGTCGTCAATGCGTGGAGGTCGACGTCGCGAGTCGGCCGCCGCACTTCATAAGCCGCGAGAAGCGTCCCGCCCTTGAGTACGAAGCGATCGGCGTCGGACGATCGTGACAGGCGATCGAGAAAGCCTTCTAGCGCGTAGAGAGCGAGAAGTTCATCTGTTGGCCGGCGATTTCGGCGCGCCATGTTCTGCAGGTCGAGATAGACCCGACCGGCGCGAGTCTCCCGCGTCGGTCGGGTCATAGGAGTACCTCAAGGGCAGCCCTCAGGGGTGTGGCAGCTCTGGGGAACTGGCGCGCCAACTCCAGCAGCTCACCAGGTTGACTTCCCCGTCGACGGAGCCAACGCCGGAGTGCCTCGTGGCCGAGCTCATGGCCTTCGGTGCCGCGGGTTCGGAACGCATCGATGATGCTGCGTTCCGGCGTGTAGATGCCGATCGCAGTGCCGACGTCGATGTCCATCGATTCCCGACCGAGATCGAATGTCGCCGGATCGAACCAATGCCACTGGACCGGCGAATCGACAGCTGGACGTCGCGTGCCCCTCGGGAGCGCAATGTCGTTGGCGGCGGGGATCGCGTCCGACAAGCCGTGGCGAGCCAGCGCCGTAGCCAGGCACAACGTGGCCCGAGGCGCTTTCTGCGCTGCCGCGATGAGACCAAGGTCGGCCGCAGGAGCATCCATACGCCGATAGAGGCCCCTGGCGAGGGGCTCGATGAGGCCATGGTCGCGCATTGCGTAGAGCCGACGGTTGGACAGACCCGCAGCACGGGCCCTTGCGTAGCTGAACGTATCCGGCAGATCAGCCGGCAGTGGGCTGACAGCCGCGCTGGTAGCCATCGGGTATGCACCTCCTCCTCGGGAATAAGTGTACACACAAATCGTTTTCTGTAGACGCTTGTTTCCACACGCCACCTGCGGCAGAGGCATTTCCCGGACCAGGACACACTTAGGTGAGAGCGGTCCAGTTCCGGAACCGGCGAGGTATTGACCCGCGGTCGGGGAGCGCTGAGCATCAGGCGACGCGTGCGTGACGCTCGCGCAGCATCCTGAGGAGTCGCCCACATGCCCAGGTCGCCAGCTTTCCGCCCGCTCCGCCCCCGACTGCGTACCGCGTTAGTCACGACAGCGGCGTTGCTGACCGGGTTGTTACCGCTGGGGGTGGCCTCGCAGGCGGCTGCGGACGACCCAGCGCCGATCGTGCTGGCCTCGTTCGAGGGGGCGGAGCCGTTCGCCTTTCCACCGAACGCCGGGATCTTCGGCTGGGGCAGTGACGGCGACGATCCGCCGACGATGGAACTGCAGACCCGCTCTGACGCGCCCCAAGGCTCGAAGGTCCTGCACGGCACGTACAACATCAGCGGGTACGGCGGCT
>JAWWOY010000970.1:0-8021 GCA_033851195.1 Kribbellaceae bacterium
TGGTCAGCCGACGCAGCGGCATGTCCAGGATGTAGTTCGCCTGGACCTCCGACAGGTCGTAGATCTCGATCAGCCGGGTCCGCGCCTCGGCGGCGTCGTCGCTGCTCCGGATCACCTGGATCACCTCGTCGATGTCCAGGATCGCGATCAGCAGACCGTCGACGATGTGCAGCCGGTCCTGCGCCTTCTTCCGGCGGAACTCGCTGCGCCGCCGCGTCACGTCGTACCGGTGGTCGAGGTATACGTCGAGCAGGTCGCGCAGGCCCAGGGTGCGGGGCTGGCCGTCGACCAGGCAGACCGCATTGATCGAGAACGAGTCCTCCAGCGGGGTCAGCTTGTACAACTGCTCCAGCAGCGCCTCGGGCACGAAGCCGTTCTTGACCTCGATCACCAGTTGGGTGCCGTGGGCGCGGTCCGTCAGGTCCTTCACGTCGGCGATGCCCAGCAGCTTCTTGGCCTGGACCAGCGTCTTGATCTTCTCGATCACCTTCTCCGGGCCGACCGTGTACGGCAGTTCGGTGACGACGATGCCCTTGCGCCGCGGGGTGACGTTCTCGATCCTGGCGGTGGCGCGCATCTTGAAGCTGCCACGGCCGGTCAGGTACGCGTCCTTGAGCCCCTCCAGGCCGACGATCTTGCCGCCGGTCGGAAGGTCCGGACCGGGGATGAACCGCATCAGGTCGTCCAGGTCGGCTGACGGCGTCTTGATCAGGTGCCGCAACGCCTGGATCACCTCGACCAGGTTGTGCGGCGCCATGTTGGTCGCCATCCCGACCGCGATCCCGGATGCGCCGTTGACCAGCAGGTTCGGGAAGGCGGCCGGCAGTACGGAAGGCTCTTCCTCGCGGCCGTCGTAGTTCGCCTTGAAATCGACGACGTTCTCGTCCAGGCCGTTCGTCATCGCCATCGCCGGCGGTGCCATCCGGCATTCGGTGTAGCGCATCGCTGCCGGACCATCGTCCAGAGACCCAAAATTTCCGTGGCCGTCGATCAGCGGGACCCGCATCGACCAGGGCTGCGCCGTACGTACCAGAGCGTCGTAGATCGCGCCGTCACCGTGCGGGTGGTACTTACCCATCACCTCACCGACGACGCGGGCGCTCTTCACGTGGCCCCGATCGGGCCGGATGTTGTTCTCCGCCATTGAGAACAGGATCCGGCGCTGGACCGGCTTCAACCCGTCCCGGGCATCCGGCAGGGCCCGGGAGTAGATCACCGAGTAGGCGTACTCCAGGAAGCTGCTGCGCATCTCGTCGGAGACATCGACGTCGAGGATGCGCTCCTCGAAGTCCTCGGGTTCAGCGGTGCTCTTGGTACGGCGTGCCATACGGGTTTACTTGCTCCTCGGTGACAACTTCTGCTGAGACACGCCGCGGCGGCCCGGGCGGCTGGGCTCATTGTCCCCGCTCCACCGGCCCAACGGTGGGAACGACCCGGCCCC
The DNA here is from genome assembly GCA_033851195.1 of Kribbellaceae bacterium. GTDB lineage: Bacteria > Actinomycetota > Actinomycetes > Propionibacteriales > Kribbellaceae > Kribbella. The sequence goes on from JAWWOY010000970.1 coordinate 1,442, forward strand.
ACGGCGGTGTTTGCCGCCCAAGGGTACGGCGCCCGCGCCATCCACCGCCCCCGGGCGACGGGTTACTACCCACTCGCTGGAGGTTCCCCCTGTTCGAGCCGTCGCGAGCCGACCACGCCGGGTTGCGTGGGTTCGGCGGACGGCCAGCACGGCAGTGCACCCTGCGTACGCCGTACGCAGGGTGCGGGTTGAGCGCGAGGTGCACTGCCACGCCGGTAGTTCTGCCTGCCTGCACCTCCGCTGAACCGCGCCGGGTCACTGGAGTGGGGCGACCACTCCGGTGACAACCACTCCCCAGGTCAATAGGCAACTTGGGACCGATGGACCCCGACACGCCGGGGCACAAGGGACCGACGAAGGGTTTGGTTGGTCGGTGATGGCGGCCAGGATCAGGCAGCCGGCGGCGATGCTGAGCAGGTTCCAGCGAAGCGGGTTCTGGCCCGGGGCACCCTGGCCTATGGGCGACAGCTTGGGTATCGCATGCGCTACCGACGGTAGGCCTATCGCGGCCCTAAGGTGAACCAAGTGGAGACCCCGACGACCGCCTGGGCGGAGCTGACCTCGCGGCGGTTCCTGGTCTCGTCGTGGCCGTGGCGCAGCTATGCGTACCTGCTGAGCTCGGTGCCCGTTGGGGTCCTGACCATCGGATCGATGATCGTTGCCGGTGGCATCGGTGGGGTGCTCAGCCCGATCCTGATCGGCATTCTGTTGCTGATGGCGTTCCCGCTGTTCGGGGTTGTGATCGGTGCGGTCGAGCGCCGCCGTGCGGTATTGATGGTCCCAGGTGGGATCAGCAGCCCGCACGCGATGATGCCGCCGACGACGTCGCGCCGGGACCGGCTGCGGTTCCGGCGGCGCGAGCGGGCGTCGTTGCGGGCACTCGGCTACGGGCTCCTGCTCGGCGTGTTCCTCTGGTTCCTGAACCTGCTGCTGGCGGGCATCAGCATCGCCACGCTCGGCCTGACGCTGGCGTCGCCGCTGATCGCGGCAGACGATCAGCTGGTCATGGGGGTGTGGCAGCTCGATTCCGTGGGTGAAGGTCTGCTCTTCCTCGTGACCTTCGGACCTGTCTGGTTCGTATTCAGCTCTTACCTCCTGACCGTGGTCGCGGCCGCTGAGGCGGAGTTGGCGAAAGCCTTGCTGGGTCCGCGCGAGGACGAGTTGCGCCGCAGCATCGCTGAACTTCGACGGTCCCGGCTGGATCTGGTGGACGCTTTCGAGACCGAGCGTGCCCGGATCGAGCGGCACCTGCATGACGGGGTTCAGCAACGCCTGGTCGGGCTGACAATGACGCTCGGCCTCGCTGAGCTCGACCTGCCGGAGGGAGAGAGCCGCCGGCTCGTCGTGAAGGCGCACAGCGAGGCAGAGGCCGCGTTGGCGGACCTGCGCGAGGCCGTGCGGGGGATTCACCCGCGCGTGCTGGTCGACCATGGCCTGGAGGCCGCCGTACGGGAGGTGGCCGACCGGAGCCCGTTGCCCGTCACCGTCCGGATGTGGCTGGTTGCGCGACTGCCCGCGCCGATCGAGGCGGCGGCGTACTTCGTGGTGAGCGAAGGCCTCGGCAACGTCGCCAAACACGCTCGAGCCCAGCGTTGCGAGGTGGACGGCTGGATCGCGGACGACCGGCTGGTGGTCACGGTCACCGACGATGGCGCGGGCGGCGCGGACCCGACGGCCGGGACCGGTCTGACCGGGCTGGTGACCCGGCTGGACGCGCTGGGCGGCACACTCGACCTGTCCAGCCCGCCGGGTGGGCCTACCCGACTGCGGATGGAGAGCCCGTGCCGGCTCGGCGACTGAGCATCGTCCTGGCTGAGGATTCAGTGCTGTTGCGCGAAGGGCTGGCGAGCATCCTGGACCGCGCCGGTCACGAGGTCCGCGACGCCGTCGGTGACGCCGACACCCTGATCGCAGTGGTCCGCAAAGAACCGCCGGACCTGGTCATCACCGACGTACGGATGCCTCCTGGGCACAGCGACGAGGGTCTGCGGGCCGCCGCGGCGATCCGCGCGGAGCTCCCGCAGATCGGCATCCTCGTACTGTCCCAGTACGTCGCCGACGCGTACTTGTCGTCGCTGCTGGAATCCAGCACCGGCGGAATCGGCTACCTGCTGAAGGATCGGGTCGGCCACGTCACCGAGTTCCTCGCCTCGCTCGACCGGGTGGCCGAGGGCGGCACGGTGGTGGACCCCGAGGTGGTCCGGCAACTGCTCGCGCGGCGACGCGATGACGGTCCCCTGGCCGCGCTGTCACCGCGGGAACTCGACGTGCTGGCGCTGATGGCTGAAGGCCGGGTGAACGCATCGATCGCGGCCGAACTGGTGGTGAGCGAGGCCGCGGTCCGCAAGCACGTCGGCAACATCTTCGCCAAGCTCCGCCTGGACGATGGCCGCGACCGTCGCGTCTCCGCGGTCCTCACCTACCTTCGCAGCTGACCAGCCCGAAGGTTGGAGGGGTGAGAGGATCTTAAGCATGACCTGGGCTGACGAGGGTGACATCCGGAAGATCCTGGCCGACTGCGAGACGTGGGCAGTGGTGGGCCTGTCGAACAACACCAGCCGGGCCGCGTACGGCGTCGCGCGGTTCCTGCAGGGCCACGGCAAGCGGGTGGTGCCGGTGCACCCCGAGGCCGGAACCGTACACGGCGAGCAGGGCTACGCCACGCTGGCCGAGATCCCGTTCCCGGTCGACTGTGTTGATGTATTCGTCCGGTCCGACCTGGCGGGGCCGATCGCCGACCAGGCGGTGGGAATCAAAGCCCGAGCGGTCTGGTTCCAGCTGGGTGTGGTCGACCCGGACGCCTACACCCGCGCCACCGCGGCAGGTCTGACGATGGTGATGGACCGCTGCCCGGCGATCGAGTGGTCCAGGCTCGGCCCGTCCTGACCAGCTGATCGAAGGGTTCACATGTTCACGATCGACACGTCCACCAATTTCGGCAGCAGGGTGACAAGGCAGTTGGCCGACGAACTCGTCCTGTGGCTGACCACAGTCGGCAAGTCCGGTGTCCCGCATCCCAATCCGGTCTGGTTCCTGCGGACCGGCTCAGAGATCCTGGTCTTCAGTCAGCGGGGCAAGGCCAAACTGCACAACATCGCCGCCAATCCGTCCGTCGCGTTGAACTTCAACGCGACCCACACCGGCGGCGACGTCGGCGTCATCAGCGGAGACGCTCTGGTGGACGAGAACGGCCCGACCGATGCGGAGAGGGCCGAGTATGACAAGAAGTACGCGGACGGCCTGGCAGGTCTGCAGATGTCGCCCGAGCAGTTCCACCAGGAATATCCGGTGCTGATCCGGATCACCCCGGCCAAACTCCGCGGCTTCTGACCGGTCCGGCCAGATCGCCTGACACCGGCGCCTCGGTCCGACTCACGGCACTAGTTCAGGTAGCCCTCGACCACGTCGGCTGAGCGGGCTGCGGCGGACTCGGGGTCCTCGCCGAACTCGCGCTTGGCGCGGCGCTGGCGGAGCAGGTCCCAGCATTGGTCGAGCTCAGTCTCGAGCTGCTGCAGCCGGGCTTGCTCGCCGGCCTCGGTGACCTTGCCCGCGGTGTGCTTGGTCCGCAGCTCGTGTTCCTCGGCGACCAGTTCATCGATGCGGTGGAAGATGGGCTTGTCTTCGGTCATGAGATCACGGTACGCCCGTCGGGGAGCGGGCCAGGAGCGCGGTGGTGGTGAGGATCGCGATCGACTGCGCAGCCAACAACCCGACCAGTCCCGACATCCAACACCCCCGCCCCGATGCCAACGCGTTCCGACGCAGGTACCTCGCCAGCGTGTTGCTGTTGCTCTGAGCTCAGATACCGAGCAGTGGGAGGCAGGGTTCCAGGCCCTCGACGACAAGCTTCCAGCCTGGCCGAACGAAGTCCTCGGAGCGCAGCAGTAGGCGGATCGCGGTCGCTCGGCTGTCCTGTCGCTCGAGCGTGTTGGTGCCGTCCTCACGGTAGCCGAGCTTGCGTGACACCGCCCGCGAGGCCGGATTGTCGGCGAACGCTCCCGACCGGGCGGCGTCGGCGCCGAGATGGTCGAAGGCGAACTGCAGGACAGCGGCGCGGATCTCGGTGCCGAACCCCTGTCCCTGCAACCGCCTGGTGATCCAGGAGCCGCTGCTCACCTCGCGGGTAACGCCGAAGTTGGTTGCCTTCAGCCCCTGCGTGCCGATCACCGTGCCGTCGAGCCGGACCAGGAAGTTGATCGTCCAGGCCGTCGGGGCGACCTCGGCGCGGTTGCGCCAGTAGAACTGCATCGTCTGCCGCCCCAGGACCTCGGGCGGGGCCTCCGTCCATGGCACGTAGAACGGCATCTCACCCGGCGCATGCACTCCGGCGAGTGCGGCCTCGTTCAACTCCCGTAGTCCGGCGTCGTCATCGGGCCGCAGTTCGAGCCGCGGCGTCCGCAGGACGAGCTGGTGGAATGGCCAGGGATCTGTCGTCACCCGCCAAGCATGCCGTGTACCTGTGGGCAGCAGCGAGCCGATTAATTCCGCCGGAGGGCTTGCTGCCGGCGGTCAGCCTTCCCGGAAGTCCGCCTCGTCATACGAGTGCTCGGGCCGTTCTTCGCCGTCCACCTTGGCAGCCTCGTCGGCCCGCAGTTCGACCCGGCGGATCTTGCCGGAGATCGTCTTCGGCAGCTCGGCGAACTCGATCCGCCGGATCCGCTTGTACGCCGCCAGGTTGGCCCGGCAGAAGGCGAGGATGTCCGCGGCCAGCTCGCGGGACGGCTCCTGCCCAGCCACCAGTACGACGTACGCCTTCGGCACAGCCAATCGGACGGGATCAGGTGACGGCACCACCGCGGCCTCGGCGACCGCCGGGTGTTCGATCAGGACCGACTCCAGCTCGAACGGGGAGATCCGGTAGTCGCTGGCCTTGAAGACGTCGTCGGACCGGCCGATGTAGGTGATGTAGCCGTCCTCGTCCCGGCTCGCGACGTCGCCGGTGTGGTAGAAACCGCCGCGCATCGCCTCGGCACTGAGTGCGTCGGCGTCGAGGTAGCCACGCATCAACGGCACCGGCGGGGGAGCGAGTTCGATGCAGATCTCGCCGTCGTCGCCGACCTCGCCGGTGACCGGATCGACCAGCGCGATCGAGTAGCCCGGCAACGGTCGGCCCATCGAGCCGAGTTTGACCGGCTGGCCGGGCGGGTTGCCGATCTGGGCGGTCGTCTCGGTCTGGCCGTAGCCGTCCCGGATGGTGATGCCCCAGGCGTTGCGGACCTGCTCGATCACCTCGGGGTTCAGCGGCTCACCGGCCGAGATGCACTCGCGGATCTGGACGTCGACCGCCGACAGGTCCGCCTGGATCAGCATTCGCCACACCGTCGGCGGCGCACAGAACGTGGTCACCCCGTACGCCGACAGCACCCGCAGCATCTTCTCCGCATCGAAGCGGGCGTAGTTGTAGAGGAACACTGTCGCGCCCGCGTTCCAGGGTGCGAACACGTTGCTCCACGAGTGCTTGGCCCAGCCGGGCGACGATACGTTCAGATGGACATCGCCGGGCTGCAGACCGATCCAGTACATCGTCGAGAGGTGCCCGACGGGATAGCTCACCTGGGTGTGCTCGACCAGCTTCGGCTGACTCGTCGTACCGGAGGTGAAGTAAAGCAGCAGCGAGTCGCCGGCGGCGGTGTCGACGTCAGGCACCGGGCCGTCGAAGTTTCTGCTGTCCTCGTAGTCCAGCCACCCCTCAGCGGGCTCACCGAGGCCAACCCGGATGCAGTGGTCGGCGATGCCTTTGTAGCGGTGCGCTTCGGCGCCCGCAGTCACCACAGCCCGTACGCCGCCGCGCGAGATGCGGTCGGCCAGATCGTCGTCGGTGAGCAAGGTGGTTGCCGGGATCATCACGGCGCCCGCGCGGATGCAGCCGAGCATCACCTCCCACAGCGGCACGGTGTTGCCGAGCACGATCAGCACCCGGTCTCCCGGCTGCAGACCGGCCTCGGTGAGCCAGCCGGCCACCTGGCGCGAGCGTTCCGCCATCTGTGCGTAGGTCAGGGAGTTCACCTCGCCGTCCTCCTCGACGATCGTCAGCGCGGCGACCTCCGGCTGCTCGACCGCCAGTGCGTCGAACCAGTCCCGGGCCCAGTTGAACCGGTCGAAAGCGGGCCACCCGAAATCGCGATAAGCCGTCTCGTAGTCCTCCCGGTGCGCGATCAGGAAGTCGCGGGCCTGCCGGAAGGTACGGGTGGCCTCGGCCGTGCTCTGCTCCTGGCTCATGACCCGCACTATTGCCGAGGTCCGTGCTGCGGGCAATGCGGCTCGCGCGTTTCCTTGATCGCGCCGGCGGAAGAAACGAGCAGCCCGCAGCCTTCAGACGTTGAGGGCGAGGACGGTGGCGACCAGGACGACTGGGGTGAGGATGAGGCCGCGCCAGAGGAAGGACCACCAGGAGATGTGAATACCAGCCGCGACGCAACGCTCCCGCCAGAGCAAGGTGGCCAGCGAGCCCCAGAGGGTGAGCAGACAGCCGCAGTTCACCCCGATCAGCAGCAGCATCATCCGCTGTCCCTCGGCCGCGGCCACCGATTCCATCGCGATATAGGCCGGCAGGTTGTTGGCCAGGTTGGCGGCGGCTGAC
>JAWWOY010000692.1:0-14230 GCA_033851195.1 Kribbellaceae bacterium
GCCGGGGTGCGGAAGGGCGATCACCGGCGTGCGCAGCACGACCCCGGCGATCCGGTCGGCGGCCGCACGGATGTCGTCCAGCCCGACCAGTTGGGCGTCCGTACCGGGATCTGTCTGCGTGCTCATCGAGCGCTCCTTACGACGGGACGGCCGGGCATCGCCGACGTGACCACGCTGCCGTCCCGGACGATGGGTTCGCCGCCGACGAGGACATGCTCGATGCCGGTCGAGCTCGCCTGAGGTGCGTCGTACGTCGAACGATCGGTCACCTTGTCGGGATCGAAGACGATCAGGTCGGCGTCCGCCCCGACCTGGACCCTGCCCTTGCGCGCCATTGCCGGATTGGCCTTCTCCAGGAACTGAGCCGGCAGCAACGAACAGCGACGAAGCGCATCGCTCAGCGTCAGCGCACCGGTCTCGCGCACCATGGTGCGCAGGAACCGGGAGAACGTGCCACTCGTCCGGGGGTGCGAGACTGCGTCGCCCGGAAGCGGCCGGTCGCCTTCGACGACTTGACCGGCCGGGGTGGTGAACGGGATCGCATCGGATGCGACCGCGGTGTCCTCCAGCAGCAGCGCGCGGTGGATGACGGACAGGTCCGGCTCCAGGCCTTCGTCGAGATAGTGGATGATCACCAGTGCGCCCGGGGTCTCGCGGCGGATCTGCAGCAGCCGATCCGCGTCGCGCGGGCGTTCGCCGGTCGCGACGATGCTGAGGTCCGACGGCCTGATGCCCACCCGGGCCAGGTTAGCCGGGTGCAAAAACGGCACGCCGACCGCCGTCATCCCGGCGCCGTACGGGTACGCCTCCGTGGTGACCTCCAGACCGCGCTCACGCGCGCCGCTGATCAGCTCGGCGACCTCGTCGATGGCGCGCAGCGAGGTCGAGTTCACGTGGCACAAGTGCATGTGCGCGCCGCTGCCGGCCGCAGCGGCGACGACCTCGGCCGCGCCCTCCAGCGCCGATTCCGGCTCTTCAGGATTCTTGAACCGGGCATGGGTGAACGTCGGTACGTCGTACCGGGCGGCCGTGCTCGCGACCCGGAGGTACTCGTTGCGGCCGGTCTGGGGTGCGTAGCCGACCAGGACCCCGATGCCGAGCGCCCCGGCGGCGAGCTGGTCCTCCAGCCGGCCGAGGATCTTGGCCAGCTCGCCGGCGTTCGCAGGCTTCTGCCAGCCGGTGCCGGCGATGCCGTTGGTGAAGTCGAGGAATCCGCCTTTCGGGCTGGAGCCGTCCATCACAGCCATGCGGGCCTGGGCCCAGGACGCTGAGTACCCGTAGTTGACCGGCCTACCCTCGGCAGCGGCGTGGTCGAGCGAGCTCGCCACATCCCCGGCGCCGGACTCGAGTTCGAGGGCCGTGGTGACGCCGTCGAGAGCCTGCAGCCGCAGGGACGGGATGGTCTGCGCGTGGCTGTGCAGATCAATGAATCCGGCGGTCACAACGCGGCCCGTCACATCGATGGTCCTGGCTGCGCGCGGGGCGGGGCCACCGACGGCGACGACCGTGCCACCACTGATGGCGACATCCGCCACCTCGTCAAGCCCTGTCTCGGGGTCGATTACCCGGCCGCCGATCAGCAGCAGGTCGCAGTCGGCAAACTGCGCGTTCACCGACTCGGGTTGCGACACCATGGAACCTTCCTCTCCGGCCCGCGGCGCGGGCAGTTGGTTTCGAAGCTGTCTTCAGCAGTCACGCGCTCTGCGCCTGCCCCAGCCGGCAGAACAGGTCGAGATAGACCTCCGCCGCCTGCTCGATCTCGATCAACGGAATGAACTCCGCAGCCGTATGAGCGTGCGCCAGGTCGCCCGGCCCGAAGATCATGGTGGGGACGCCGGCGGCCATCAGGTAGGTCATGTCGGTTCCGCCGGTGAATCCCGAGAAAGTGGTCTCGCGACCGGTGACCTGCTCGATGCTCTTCTTCAGGGACTGCGCGAGCGGCGCGTCGGCAGCTATCTGTGATGGCGCCTTTCCCGAGCCCAGATCCGTGATCTCGGTGGTCAGGTCGGGATACACGTCGGCAAGGGTTTCGAGGATCTCGTCGATCTCCGCCTGCGCGGTCTGCTCGGTCTCACCCGGCATCAGCCGCCGCTCGATGTCCAGCTGGCAGGACGCGGCGATGATGATGGTGCCGGAACCGCCGTGGATCACGTTCGCACTGGCAGCGGGGCTTCCGAACAGCGGATCGTGCACCTTCTGCAGGCGTTGGTTCAGCGCGTCTATCTCGAGTGCGACCAACGCCGCGCCATAGATGGCGTTACGACCGAGGTGCGGCTCGCTGGAGTGTGCGGCGCGGCCCTGCACGGTCAGCCGCTTGCGATAGGAGCCTTTGTGCCCGAGGACCGGCTCGAGCTTCGAGGGCTCGCCGACGACGGCATAGTCAGCGAGGGGGCCGTGGGCAACCAGATGGCGGGTGCCTTCGCCGCCTGCCTCCTCCCCCATCACCCCGGCGAGGATCAAGGTGCCGGAGATCTCGTGCCCCTGGCGCTTCAGCTCGACCGCAGCGGTGCACGCCACCAGCATCGCGAGCAGCCCGCCTTTGTCATCGCAGGCTCCGCGGCCATAGAGAAGTCCGTCTTCGATCACTGGCTCCAGCAGCTTGCGTTCGCGCTCGACACCGACCGGAACGGTGTCGGTGTGGGCGTTCAGCAGCAGTCGTGGCCCAGGGCCGAGGTCCAGAACGCCCACTACGTTCGGCCTACCGGGTGCCACCAGCTGATATTCGACCTTGGCGCCGAGAGCCTCCAGCCGATCACCGACATACCGGGCGACAGCTTCCTCCTGCCCGGGCGGATTCTCGGAGTTCAGGCTCACCAGCGCTGCCAGGTCCGGCCCTATGGTGCTGCTCAGCGCCTGCACAGCGCTCTTGATTGCTTGATCCCTCACGGCGTTCTCCATCGCTTTCTCCTTCATGGTCATCTCTCCGCCGCCACCTCGGACTCCTCCGCTCTCACGCAGGCCACGAATCGGCCGTCGATCTCGCGCAGTACGGGTTGTTCGGCCCGGCACACGTCTTGAGCAAACGGGCAACGGGGATGGAACCGGCAACCGGACGGCATGTCGCCGAGCGCCGGTATCGTCCCGGCAATGGCGTGCAGTCGACCCCCGCGCGTCACCTTCCGGCCTGGGATCGATGCCAGTAGGCCCTGCGTGTAGGGGTGATGCGGCGCGTCGAAGACATCCGCCACGCTTGCTTCCTCGATGACCTTGCCCGCGTACATCACGACGATCCGGTCAGCCGTCTCCGCGGCAACCCCCATGTCGTGGGTGATCAGGAGCAGCGACATTCCGAGCCGATCCTTGAGATCGCGAAGCAGATCAAGGATCTGAGCCTGGATCGTCACGTCCAGCGCCGTGGTGGGCTCATCGGCGATGAGCAGCTGCGGGTCGCAGGCCAGCGCGAGCGCGATCATGACGCGTTGCCGCAGACCACCCGACAGCTGGTGTGGATATTGCTTCGCGCGGACGCCCGGATCGGAGATCTCGACCAGTCGGAGCATCTCCAGTGCCCGGTCCCAGGCCTGCTTCTTGCTGCTGTCGGTGTGCAGCAGCACGGACTCCGCGATCTGGTCCCCGACGGTGAAGACCGGATTGAGGGCCGTCATCGGCTCCTGGAAGATCATCCCCAGCTCGCTCCCGCGAATCTTCCGCATCGCGTTCTGATCGAGCTGGGCCAGGTCGCGACCGTCGAAGGAGATCTCGCCAGAGGTGATGCGGCCGCCTTCGTTCTCGATCAGCCGCATCACTGACAGCGAAGTCACGCTCTTGCCGCTTCCGGACTCGCCCACTACGCAGACGGTTTCCCCTTGCCCCACGGTGAAGGAGACGTCGTCGACGGCTCGCACCGTACTGCCGGCCTTTGTCGGGAAGGCTGTCGTCAACCCGGAGACACGCAGCAGATCCTTAGCCACTTCAGGCCCGTCCCAACTCGTCCAGGTTCAGCCGCGCGATGGCATCGGTCGCTTTCAGGCCGTTGCCGGTGAGCAGCGCTACCGTGACCTCGCCTGTGCTGATCTCCCCGTCGTGTGCCAACTGACGTAGCGCGGCAGCAGAGACTGCCGCCGTCGGCTCGACGTACAGACCTAGGTCTCGACCCAGCTCGCGGACGGCCGCGGCGATCGCCTCCTCCGTCACCGCTACCGCTTGGCCATGGCTGTCTCTGAGAGCACGGAGGATCTCCTCCAGACGCACGGGCCGCGCTGTCGCGATACCTTCGGCCACCGTGGGCGACGGCTCGACGAAGCCGCTCCCGGTCCAGGCAGAGTAGATGCCAGGACAGTTGGCCGCTTGCGCCGCGAAAATACGGGGAATCCTGTCCACCTGACCCCTGGCGAGGAGCTCGCTGAATCCCCTGTACAGGCCGAGGACGTTGCTGCCGAAGCCGGCCGGAGCGATCACGTTGTCCGGTGCGCGGTACCCGAGCTGTTCCCAGATCTCATAGGCCACGGTCTTGACGCCTTCGATGAACAGCGGGTGCCAGTTGTGGCTGGCGTAGAACTTCCCACTCGCCGCAGCCGCGTCCTGCGCGGCCGTCGCCGTCTGTTCCCTCGTCCCCTCGACCATGACGACCCGACTCCCGTACGTGCGGGTCTGGACCACCTTCCCCGCACTCGTATGGCCGGGCACATAGACGTCACACTGGATCCCGCCGGCGGCGGCGTAGGCCGCGATCGACGCGCCGCCGTTACCCGACGAGTCCTCGATCACGGACTGGACGTCCAGCTCCAGCAGCCTGTTCATCATCACGGCGGTACCGCGGTCCTTGAACGAACCGGACGGGAACAGATAGTCGAGCTTGAAGCGCACGTCGAGCCCGGCCCAGGATGCCGGAGCCAGCGGCGTCAGGCCTTCACCGAAGTAGATCGCCGGGCGGGAGCCGGACGACTCGAACGCCGCGCGGTACCGCCACAGGGACGGCTCGCTCAGATCGATGTCCTCCCGGCTCAGTCCCTCGCTCAGCGCGACGTCGAGGTGACCGCCACAGGTGCACCGCCACACCAGCTGGTCCGGTGGGTAGACCGATCCGCAAGCGGAGCAATGGAACTCGCGCGCCTTCATTCTGTGCCTCTCCTCTTCACCTGGCCGCCGAGATCACCGGTGAGCCGCCCATCCGCCACGGACAGGACACCCCCGACCATCACTTGATCGATTCCCACCGGGAACCGCCGCGGATCCTGATAGCTGGCGATGTCGCTCACGGTCGCCGGGTCGAAAACCACGACGTCGGCCCGGTACCCCGGCCGCAGGTGGCCGAGACCGGTCAGTCCGAACAGCGCCGCGGTCCGGCCGGTCATCTTGTGCACGGCCGACTCGAGCGTCAGGACCGGTTCCTCCCTGACGTAACGCGCCAAGATCCGCGGAAAGGTCCCGTACTGCCGTGGGTGTGGCATGTCGCCGACGTCGAGCCCGTCGCTGCCGACGACGGTCCACGGGTGGGTGAGAACAGCCCGCAGATCGTCCTCGCAGGAGTTCACCGTCAGGTCGCCGACGTCGAGACTCTCCTCGACCAGGAGGTCGCAGACGAAGTCCAGCGCGGTCTTCCCACATTTGACCGCCGCAACCTCGACCGTCAGTCCCTTCAACTGACGGTTCTTCTCGCTCCCCACGTGGGCGATGACGACGTTGCCCCAGCCCACTGCGGCGACCCGGTTCTCCCAGCCCGGCAGGCCGGTCTCGAAGTCTTGAGCCATTCGTGCCCGCGCGGCGGGATCGCGCAGCCTTGCCAGCGTGGCCGCCGGGCCGCCGGTCCACACCCAGGGAGAGAAGAGCATGACCATCGACGAACTGCCGGCCAGATAGGGATAGATGTCGGACGAGGTCTCGATCCCTTCCTCGCGGGCGATCTCCAGCAGCCGCAGAGTTTCCTGGACCTTCCCGAAGTTGCGAGTCCCGACGCTCTTGTGATGGGAGATGAGCACCGGTGCGTGCGACTGGCGGCCGATCTCGAGCGCCTCCCGCACCGATTCCACCAGGCCGTCGACCTGATCGCGAAGGTGTGTCGCGTAGAGCCCGCCCGCGCGGCTGCTCACCGCAGCGAGTTCGGCCAGCTCGGCGGATGACGCGTACACGCCGGGCGGGTAGCCAAGGCCGCTCGAGATACCGAAGGCGCCCTGGTCCATCGCCTTCTGAACCTCGGACTTCATCGCTTCGCGCTCCGGTGCGGTCGGCGCCCGGTCCTCGAGCCCCAGCACCGCGGCCCGCACGTTGCCATGGCCGACCAGGGTCGCCACGTTGACTGCCGTTCCCTGCTTCTCCAGCCGGCCGAAGTACCCGGCCAGGTCCGACCACGACCAGTCGATCTCGGGATGCCCGAAGATGGGCCGGGACAGTTCCCTGAGAACACCGCCCGTGCTCTCCTCGAAGGGAAAGGCGGACCAGCCGCAGTTTCCGAGCATCTCAGTGGTGACACCTTGACGCAGCTTGCTCTCTGCACTCGGATCCGCGAGGAGCGAGATCTCGGAATGGCAGTGCGAGTCGATGAATCCGGGCGCCACCACCATCCCGGTAGCGTCGATCCGCCGGCCGGTGGCGCTGCCCGTCAGATCACCGACGGCAGCGACCTTGTCTCCTTCGACAGCGACATCGGCTTGGTAGGGAGGGCCACCACCGCCGTCCACGACCGTCCCGCCCGAGAACACCACGTCATACATAAAGAGAATTCCTCCGTACTCGTGAGATGGGCACTGCTCAGTGACCGCGGGATCGCGCCGAATGCGGGTCCAGTTGGTCGCGAAGGGTGTCGCCGAACACGTTCAGCGCCAGGACGGTCACGGCGATGGCCAGACCGGGGAAGAGAGAGAACCACGGAGCAGTGGCCAGGTAGGTCCGCGAATCCGCCAGCATGTTTCCCCAAGTGGGAGCCGGCGGCGCCACCCCAAGACCGAGGAAGCTGAGCGAGGCGTCCAGCAGCACCGCTTCCGCAAAGACGAACGTGCCCTGGATAATGATCGGCGAGACGGCATTGGGAAGAATGTGCCGAAAGAGGATAGGAAGCCCCCTGGTGCCGGTCGCAAGGGCAGCCTCCACGAACAGCCCTTCCCGCAACTGCAAGGTCGACGCCCGAACGGTGCGCGTGATCCGTGGCCAGTAGGCGATTGCGAGGGCGATGATCTCGTTACGGACGCTTGGCCCGAGTGCGCCGACCAGGGCGATCGCGAGCAGGAAGGACGGGAACGCCATCAGCCCGTCCAGCACCCGCATCAACACGGAGTCGACGGCGCGGTAGTAGCCGGTCAGCAGACCGGACACCGTTCCCAGCACGACCGCGATCGCCGCCACGAGCGCGCCGATGAGCAGCGATACCCGCGCCCCGTACGCCACCCGGCTGAGGATGTCCCGGCCGAAGTTGTCGGTTCCGAACAGATGGCCGGCAGCCGGCGGCAGGAGGCGATGGACCATGTCGATCTTGTTCGGGTCGACACTCCACAGCGGCGCGGTCAACGGTGTCAGTACGACGATGGCGAGAACTGCCAGGGCGACCATGGCGATCGGCCGCCGGCGGATTCCGCCGAGTATGGTCCACACTTTCGGTTCGACCTTTCCTTCTGCGGCGGCCGGTCCTCGCTGCGGACCGACCGCCCGTTCGCCTTGACAGTGCGTACAGGTTTGTCAGGAGTACTGGACGCGCGGATCCAAAGCGGAGTACACGACGTCGACGAGCAGATTCACGACCACATAGACAAGGGCGATGAACATGACGGCCCCCGTGATCACCGGGAAATCGCGGCGGCTGATCGACTGGACGATCAGGTTGCCGACCCCTGGGATCGCGAAGACCACCTCGGTCACGACTGCGCCCCCGAGGAGAGCGGCGAGGCTCGATCCCACGACGGTGACCGTGGGGATGAGCGCATTCCTGAAGGCGTGCTTCATGAGCACCAACCTCTCCGGCGCTCCTTTGGCGCGGGCCGTTCTGATGTAGTCCTGGTGCAGGATCTCCAGCATCCCGTCTCGCAGCATCCGGGCGATGAGACCGGCTTGCTGGATCGCCAGCACGAAGGCCGGCAGGATCAGGTGACTGAACCAGGGCCCGACACCCTTTGCGAGCGGGACGTAGCCCGACACGGGCACCCAGCCCAGGTTGACGGCGAAGAGCGAGATCAGCATCAGGGACAGCCAGAAGTTCGGCAACGAGACGCCGATCAACGATCCGGACATGAACAACGGATCGAGAAAGCTGTTGCGCTTCCAGACCGCGAGGAGCGCGCTCGGGATGGCGATCAGCAGACCCATGACGAAGGCCAGCAGAGCCAGGCTCGCCGTCGGCCCGACGTGTTCTTCGATCGTGCTCACGACCGACTGGTGGAAGAAGATCGAGTTGCCCAGATCGCCCCGCACCGCAGCGCCGAGCCAGGACAGGAACTGTTCCAGCAGCGGCCTGTCCAGACCCAGCTCGTGGCGCAGGGACGCAATCCTCGCGGGAGTCGCCGAGTCTCCCAGGATGACCGCGGCCGGGTCTCCCGGCGTGAGGTGGATCAGCAGGAACACGACGATTCCCACCACCAGGAGCACGGGCACCAACGCCAGGATGCGGCGGGCCAAATAGCCGATCAACTGTCCGCTCCTAACGTCGGTCGACAGGTCGAGGCGATCGGAAGCACCTGCGCTCGGCAGCCCGTCTCCGGGCCGCCGAGCGGAAACCGGTCGTCAGCCACCGGTCGGCAACCAGGCATTCCAGAAGGTGGTGTCCAGCCAGTTCGGGTAACCCTGCAGGGACTTGCTGCCGACGTACAGGGCCGACAGAACCGCTCCCTTGATCAAGGGAACCTCCGAGTAGACCGTCTGGTTGAACTCAGCAAGCAGCTTCTGCTTCGTGGCTTCGTCGGTCGCACCGGCCCACTGCTTGAGCAGGCCGTCCATCTTCGGACTCGTGTAGAAGCCTGGCGATGCCTGCGGGACCATCCAGTCCGTCGACGTGGGATCGAAGGACGGCGAGTTGGTCGTCGTGAAGATCTCATAGAGCGCCTTGTCGTCACGCCGCTGCAGGACCGTCGCCCAGTCGTACACCTGGATCTCGGTCTTGAATCCCACCGCTTCGAGTTGCGAAGCAAGCGCCACCGCGCCGTTGTAGAACTCCGGGTAGTCCTTGGTGGTCAGGATCCGGATCGGCTTGCCGTCGTAGTGCGCCGCGCTCATCAGCTGCTTGGCCTTCGCCACATTCTGGACGTTGTACTGCTCGGTCCCCTGGAGGCTGTGCAGGCTCGACTCGGGGAAGAAGATCGACGGATCGATCTGGTAGAAGGCCTTGTTCCCCACCCCGGCCGAGGCGAGGTCCTGCAGATTCGACGCGTACTCCACCGCCTGACGTAGCCGAACGTCATTGAAAGGCGCAGCGGCTTTGTTGAAGACGAACGCCTGCCACGCGTACGGCTTGACGATGAACGGCTGGACGGTGTCGATCGTCTTCACCTGGTCGTAGAGATCCTGGGGCACGTTGACGGCGAACTGGTACTGCCCGGTCTGGACGCCGTTCACCCGAACCTGCGAGTCCTTCACGAAGTCGTACTCGAGTTTGTCCAGGTACGCATGCTTCGCACCGGTCAACCCGCCCCAATCCTCTGAGCGAGAGCTGTAGTCGGCGAAACGCTCGAGCGTCACGTTCTGGCCCGGAGACCAATTGACGAATTTGTACGGGCCGGTGCCGATCAGTTGCGCAGTGCTGAGCTTGTTCTTCCCCGCCGCGTTGGCGATCTTGGCGGGCATGATGACCGCAGCCTGCCGCACCTCCGCCAGACATGGGATCAAGGGAGCAAAAGGCTGCTTGAGCTTGATCTCCACGGCATTGCTGCCCTTGGCCGTCATACCGGCGATGTAGGCAGCGACCTTTCCGCCGGTGCCCGAGATTTCCCCCCAGCGCTTGATCGAAGCGATGACGTCAGCCGGCGTCATGGTGCTGCCATCATGAAACTTCACGCCATCGCGAAGAGTGATGGTATAGGTCAGCTTGTCCGCGCTGACTTTATAGCCCGTCGCCAGCAGGGGGCGAACCTTATAGTCCTTGTCGTAGGCAAACAGTTGCTCGAAGATGTTCCAGGCAACGGCTCGGGTGACGACCGCCGTTGTGGAGGACCAGTCGAGAGTGGCGGGCTCGGCATTGAGTGCGATAGCAAGGGTGCCGCCCTTCTGTGGCGGTCCCTGCGGCGTACTTCCACTCGTCGAGCCACCGCCGCCGCCACCACTGCAGGCTGCGACGAGACCGATTGCGCATACAAGAAGGAAGATCTTCAGTCTCTGCAGTACTGCAGGACGGGTTCTTACCATTACCGCAGTCTCCTCTTTCTTTTGTCTGTCTTCGATGTCAACGCTGCGGGTTGGTTGTCGGATCGGACGCGGCGGAACCGCTGGCAGGCTCGCCTACCAGGGGAAAGTGGCAGGCGGCAAGCTGATTGGCGGAGATTTGGCGAAGGACCGGCTCCTCCGCGGCGCATCTCTCTACGGCCCGCGGGCACCGGGTGCGAAAGCGGCAACCGGAGACCGGGTCGATCGGGGACGGGATCTCGCCCCGCAGGACCACCCGGTCGCGCACGCGATGCGGATCGGGTACGGGCAGCGCGGACAAGAGGGCACCGGTGTACGGATGCGCCGGCGCCGTGAAGATCTGTTCTGTGTCGGCCACCTCGACCAACTTGCCGAGATACATCACGCCTACCCGGGTGGAGATGTGACGCACCACATCAAGTCCGTGCGCTATGAAGAGATAGGTCAGTCCGAGCTCGCGCTGCAGATCCATCAACAGGTTGATGACTTGCGCCTGAACAGACACGTCGAGCGCAGAGACGGCTTCGTCGGCGACAATGAACTTCGGGTTGAGCGCGATCGCCCGTGCGATCCCCACCCGCTGGCGCTGTCCGCCCGAGAACTGGTGTGGGTAGCGGCCCCTGCCTGCGGGGTCCAGTCCCACCAGCTCCAGCAACTCGGCCACCCGCGCGTCCCGAGCCCGTCCCTTGGCCACGCCGTGCACACGCAGGGGTTCGGCGACGATGTCGCCGATGGAGAATCGAGGATTGAGGGACCCGAAGGGATCCTGGAAGATCACCTGCATCTCGCGCCGCAGCGAACGCATCTCCCCGGCCGACAGCGTCATCAGGTCACGGCCGTCGTAGACGACCTGCCCCGCGGTCGCCTGCTGCAGGCGTAGAAGCACCCGCCCGAGGGTCGACTTGCCGCACCCGGACTCACCGACAAGCCCCAGCGTCTCGCCGCGGAAGATCTGCAAGGAGACGTCGTCCACGGCCCTGACACTCTTCGTCGCTCGGCCGAGAGCGCCGTGTCTGACGGGGAAGTACTTCTTCACCCCGCGCGCCTCCAGCAGGCAGTCGTCCGAACCGGCCGTGCCGGTGGCACGGCTGGGGCTGGGACGCCCGCCCGTTGCAACAGCGTCTTCCTGCATTTGTCGCTCCCTCTTGCGGTGGCACGACTCCCGACAGCCTCCGCCGATCTGGGGTTTCATGGCTGCCGGCAACGACTCTCCAGATGGCCGATCCGACGCTGTGCAAGGGCTTTCGGCAGCGTCGATCCGTCGGGCTGACTGTGTCGTTGATCGCTTGTCATCGACCGTAGTTTCGGAGTAACTTCGAGGTCAAGCGATTCGAGGCAAAAGATTTCGACGTCAAGTGATTCGACGTGAAGATATTCGAGGCAGCAAGGACGCTGCTAGAAGGGGGTCGCGCAGTGGAGCATGACCACGACCATGTGGACAGGATCTTGGAGGAGTGGGCGGTGGAGTGGCCCGGCTTGGACGTGTCCCCTCAGGGGCTCGTCGGCCGGATCTCGCGCCTCTCACGCTTCCTCGAGCGAGGCCTCGTGGACACCTTTGAGAAGTTTCGGCTGAACGGCGGGGAATTCGACGTCCTGGCGACGCTGCGTCGCAGAGCAGGCCGGGAGGAGGCGGTGACACCGACCGTCCTGGCCGATGCGCTGATGCTCTCGTCAGCAGCCATGACCAACCGGATCGACCGCCTCGTAGAAGCCGGCCTGGTGACCCGGGAACGGGACGACGCGGATCGACGTGCTGTCTTCGTCAGACTCTCGGAGACGGGTCATCAACTGATCGACCGTGCGCTCGTCGAACATCTGAGAACTGAAGCCGAGATGATCAACGTACTCACACCTGCCGAGCAGAAGGCCCTTGCGGGGCTGCTTCGGAAGCTACTCGTCCCTATCGAGAACGCACAACTGCCGGTCGGCGTCAAGCACGCCAAGTGAGGCGCCGGGTCGGCCCGGTTCCGTCTCCGTCCGGTCCGCTCGGCGTGTCGTTCTCTTGAGTCACCTACCCGCTGGTGCGTGCCGCGACGTGCATGTATCGGAATCAGATCGCTGTTATGAGAAGGGATGCCCATGGGCGCGGACAAGGATCACCCATACAGTGAGGCCGTAGTAGCCAACGGCCTCGTCTTTCTGTCGGGCTGCCTGCCCGCCGCAGCGGATGTGTCGCCCGGAGCGGGTGGACGCGAGCTCCTCGACGCTGCCGTCAAGACCGTCGAGCGTCGGCTGCAGAGCGTCGGTGGGACGCTTGATGACGTCATCAAGCTGACGTACTTCGTCACCGATATCAGCATGCGCGAGGCGGCGAACGAACAGTACCTCGATCTCTGGGACGAACCCCGACCAGCACGCACGGTCATTGGTGTCGCGGTCTTGCCCTACAACGAAAAAGTGGAGATCGATGCGATCGCCCGGCAGCCCCTGACCGCCACCGCCTGATGACACGGGACCCAGCCTCTGTCGAGCCCGGTCCGGGCTCGAGCCCCGGCCTCACCGTCGGAATCCTGGGTGGCATGGGGCCGGCCGCGACGGTGGACTTCTACGCCAAGCTGGTCGGTGCGACACCGGCGGATCGGGACCAGGACCATCTCCGGGTGGTCATCTGGGCTGACCCCACGATTCCGGACCGAGGCGCCGCATTACTCGAGGGAGCGACCGACCCGACGCCGTGGCTCCTGGAGGGTGCTCGGAAGCTCGAGGCATCCGGGGCGGACCTCATCGTAGTGCCGTGCAATCAGGCACACGCGTTTCTTCCCGCCGTTGCGGGGGCCATCGGCATCCCGTTCGTCAGCATGATCGAAGCCACGGTCCAGTCTCTATTGGCACTCCCGCAGCCAGTGACGCGAGTAGCGCTGCTGGCCGCAACCGGAACCCTGCGCACAGGTCTGTACCGGAAACAGCTCGAAGAGGCGGGCATCGAACTCCTGTTGCCCACAGAGCCCGAACAGGAAGCGGCGATGGCTGCCTTCCGAGCAGTGAAGGCCGGTGACACCGGCGAAACTACCGAGGACTGCCTGACTGATGTCGCGTTCCACTTGGTTTCTCGTGGCGCCGATGTCCTCATCGCGGGTTGCACCGAGGCATTACTCGCCCTCTCCGCGGACCGGGTGACGGTCCCTGTCATCGACCCGGCGCAGGCTCTGGCCAAGAAGATCGTCGCCATGTCCACGCAATCGATGGAGTGCGAACACATATGACCCCAAGAACACAGCTCGGTGCCTGGACCCGGACCGAAGCCGCCGAGCAAGCGTCGAGAACAATGGTCGTGCTGCCGATCGGCGCGCTCGAGCAGCACGGTCCGCACCTACCGCTGGCGACCGACACCCTACTTGTGCAGCACGTGGCCCAGGCCGCAGTAGATTCCGTCGCTGACCGGGTGCCGGCAGTGGTGGCCCCGCCCATCCCCTATGGGTATTCGCACCACCACATGCCGTTCGGCGGAACTGCGTCGATGGGGATCGAGCAGCTCCTCGGCGCCTTACGCGGCATCGTGGGAAGCCTGCTCGACAGCGGCTTCGGCGCCGTCTTCGTCCTCAACGGGCACGGCGGCAATCAGGAGATCGTGACGCTCGTGGCTCGTGACGTCGGCTTGTCCCACGACGCTTACGTCGGTGCTGGATCGTACTTCGAGATGGCGCGTCCCGCCCTAATCGCTGCTGGGGCCCAGGCCCTGGGCGAGATCCCCGGCCACGCGGGCTTTTTCGAGACCTCGCTCATGCTCGCGGCATACCCGGACCTCGTGCAGCTGTCTGAAGCTCCTCGACGCGAGCAGCCGGAAGCCGGGTGGCCGGAGCCCAGTCCGTACCGCGCGAACCCGCCCGGACCCTTCCGCGGCAAGGACGGCTTCAGCGATGACCCCGGCGCGGCCAACGCGGAGTGGGGGGCTCAGGCCCTGAGCCTGTGTGCGACCGCTGTCGGCGAGGCACTGATCGGTTTCCACGAACAGCGCCGGCAGCTCGATTGACGG
>JAWWOY010000979.1:0-2781 GCA_033851195.1 Kribbellaceae bacterium
GGCTTGCGCCAGGAGGCCGGCGACAGGCTGCGCGTGACCGTCGTCTCACCAGGCTTCGTCCAGACGGACTTCGCAGCATCCATGCCGCTTCCGGAGGTGAAGGCCCAGACCCTTGAGAAGATGGACAAGATCGCGATCGCGCCGGACGCGGTGGCCCGAGCCATCGCCTTCGCCATCGAACAGCCGGACGGTGTCGACGTGGGTGACATCGTCGTCCGTCCGACCGCGCAGGACTAATCTCTCGGGTTCGGGACACTGGTGCCCCGGGTGGGCGAGCATCCGGCCCGGCCGCGCCCTGACTCCCAGTAGATTGCCAGGAAGCTTTCAGGAATCGCAAGGGTGCTGGGTGCACACTGGCGCAATGAGTCCGCACCTCCTAGTGGTTGACGACGAGCCCAACATCGTGGAACTGCTATCGGCGAGTCTGCGTTTCGCCGGGTACGAAGTGACCACGGCGACGCACGGAACCGAGGCGCTCAAGAAAGTGCGCGAGGTCGAACCAGACCTGGTCGTGCTGGACGTGATGATGCCCGGCTTGGACGGCTTCGAGGTGGTCCGGCGGCTGCGCAGTGAGGACCGGCACGTGCCCGTGCTGTTCCTCACTGCGCGGGACGCCGTCGAGGACAAGGTGCTCGGTCTGCACACCGGTGGTGACGACTACGTCACCAAGCCGTTCAGCCTGGACGAACTGGTGGCCCGGGTCCGCGCGTTGCTGCGCCGCTCCGGCCACCGCGAGCAGACTACGACCGAAGCAGCCGTCCTCCAGTACGCCGACTTGGAGCTGAACGAGGACAGCTACGAGGTCTTCAAGGCGGGCGAGCCGATCTCATTGTCACTGACCGAGTTCAAACTGCTGCGCTGCCTGCTGGAGAACGCCGAACGGGTGATGTCGAAGGGCCAGATCCTGTCGGCGGTATGGAACTACGACTTCGCCGGTGATGCCGGCGTGGTCGAGTCGTACATGTCCTACCTGCGCCGCAAGGTCGACACCGGCGACCAGAAACTGCTGCACACGGTCCGCGGTGTCGGATACGTACTGCGCACGCCGCGGGGCCACAACTGATGGACCGATGTTGATGAGCCGGCGCCAACTGTCCGACCGGTATCCACTCCGCATCACCATCGTCCTGGTCCTGTTGACGCTGGTGATCGGGGCCCTGGCCGCCTCCGGCCTGGCCGCGACCACGATCATGCGCGGCTACCTCATCGACCGCGTGGACGCCCAGCTCAGCCAGGCTGCCGTACCGATGGCGAGGGGGTTGCCCACTGGTCAGGACGGTCAGCCGCACCCCGGGAACCGTCCGCCAAGTCCGTACCTGGTCCAATACTTCGACGCCGGTGGTAACTCCCTAACCAATCTAGACAGTATGGACAACCGACTTCTGGCTACAGAGCCACTCCCGGTCCTGCCGGTTCTGACCCTTGCTCAGGTGCAGGGCCGCAACAGCCGGCCGTTCGATGTCGGGGCAGTCTCCGGCGGGGCGACCTGGCGGGTACTTGCCGTGCCGACCAGGGACGGCTCCGGCATCACGATGATCAGCCAGAGCCTGGCGGCAATTGATCAGACGATCCACCGCCTTGTCGGGGTGCAGATCGCGGTGGGCATCATCTTGCTGGTGATATTGGCCGGCGTCGGGACCTTCGTCGTACGACGGAGTCTGCGCGGGCTGGAGGATGTCGAACACACCGCGGTCGCGATCGCCGGCGGTGACCTGAGCCGACGCGTACCAGAACGCGACCCGCGGACCGAGGTCGGCCGGCTGTCGCTGGCCCTGAACCAGATGCTCGGCCAGATCGAGTCAGCCTTCGCGCAACGCACTGCCTCGGAGTTCGCCGCGCGCCGGTCCGAGGACACCGCGCGCAGATCGGAGGATACGGCCCGCAGGTCCGAGGAAGCCGCGAGACAGTCCGAGGAAGCCGCGCGCCAGTCGGAGAACAGGATGCGCCGGTTCGTCGCCGATGCGAGCCACGAGCTTCGCACTCCCTTGACCTCGATCCGGGGTTTCGCTGAGCTGACCCGCCAACGCGGCGGCTCGGCCGACCCTGCGACGATGCGCCGGATCGAGGACGAGGCGAAGCGGATGGGGCTGCTGGTCGACGACCTGCTGCTGCTCGCGCGACTGGACCAACAGCGTCCGCTCACCCGCCGACCGGTGGACCTGCTCACCCTCGCCGGCGACTCCGTTCACGACGCCGCGGCCGTGCAGCCGGACCGCGTGGTGAAGCTGCAGATCCTGGACGGCTCCGACGCGCCTGTCGTGACCGGAGACGAAGCCCGGCTCCGTCAGGTACTCGGCAACCTGGTCAGCAACGCGCTGCACTACACACCGATCGAGGCGCCGATCACGCTGTCGGTCGGTACGCGCGCGACGGCAGGCCAAGCGGAAGCGATCCTTGAGGTGAGCGACAGCGGCCCCGGGCTCACCACCGAGCAGAAGGCACGCGTGTTCGAACGCTTCTACCGCGCCGACTCGGCCCGGACCCGGGTCACCGGCGGCTCGGGCCTCGGCCTGTCCATCGTCGCCGGCCTGGTCGCCGCCCACGAGGGAAAGGTCACGGTCACCGACACCCCCGGCGGTGGCGCCACCTTCACCGTCCATCTCCCGCTGGCCGAAGGGGTTTGAGAGTAGCTGGTCGAGCTCGCTGTTCAGCGGTGGAGGAAGGCGCGTTCCACCACGGTCCAGGTCGTCGTAGTGAGGAGATACAACCCGGCGGCGAGAGGTACGACGGCCGCAGTGAGGAGTGTGCCGAACGGGAGCAGGCGGATAAGCCGACCCGACA
>JAWWOY010000982.1:0-3860 GCA_033851195.1 Kribbellaceae bacterium
CACTGCCCGAGCCAGTCGCGACCGCCCTTGCCGCAGCCGAAGCACGCGCCGAGGCGCATCCGAACGACCTGGGCGGCGCGTACGTCGACCGCAGTACCGGACAGGTGGTGACGACCAGCGTCACACGAGCCGGGGCTCGGCTGGCCACCGCCTCGCTGCCTGGCATCGGTGCCATGCCTGCGCGGGTGCGAGCGGTGAGCACCACTTACGCGACGTTGCGAAAGATCCAGGATGAGGCGATCGGGCTGGAGGAACTACCAGGCAGCACGGGCGTCTATGGCACCTTCGTACAGACCGAACGGAACCGGGTGGTCGTCGAAGCGGTCAATGCCACGTCCGCGATGCGCAAGGCTCTAGCCGACCGATCGATGCGGCAGGCAAGGACAAGGGCAAGCCGTTCACATATCCCAGGCCCGAGATCGGTACGCCGCAGTTCAGCGCCTACCCGATGCGGTTCGTGGTCAGATCGGTTGTTTCGAGGGACAAAACCATCCGTCAGCTCGGCGTTTGGGAACGGCAGAACGCGGGAGTCCTTGGCTGATGACGTACTCCGTCTACCCGCCGGCGAGCACGCCGTTGCCGTCGCTGGACGAGCTGCGGAATCCCGCGAAGGCAGACCTTAGCAAGTTGACCGTTCTGCCTCAGGCCGCGGCGGAGAGCCTCGCGCAGTACTTCACCGGTGGCCTGAAGTCGCCGAAGGCCGTCGCCTTCATCCCCTCGCCGGGCGCAACCGAGCTGCTCACAAGGAGTGCGAAGAGCAAGGTCGACGACGCCAAGCTGAGCTATATCTCGACAGCCTCCGATACCTTCCGGGTCTCCGGTGAGCCGCTCACCTTTATCGCCAAGTCCGGCGAGGCCTTGGTCTTCCTCGCTCTTTCCGAGCAGTACTTGCAGCGGATCAAGGCGGGCAGCAACGGGAGATGTCACAGCCTTCGGCAACCAGGTGAAGTACACCCAGGGCCTGACTACGGACTATCTCCAGCAGGTAGCCCTGGTCATCCCGCCCAAGAGCAAGGGCAAGATTCGCATCCTCTCCGTCGACGGCCAGCTAGTAGGCGCCGGGGGCTACTAACTGAATGTCGCCCAGCGAGGTGTCGACGACGTCCAGCAGGATCGCTTAGTGCCGCTGGCTTGGTGGAGACCGACCATCCCACGCTTCCCGGTGGCGGTGGCGAGCGTCGTCACCATGACATAGTTGCCGCTAGCAATGAAAATGCCTCACCGAGCCTGCGGTCCTAGCCAGACAGGGCATCAGGGATGATCCCCCGGATGGCGCGTCGCCGCGCAGCTGTCGCGTCGGCCGACAGCTGTACCTGATGGTGTTTGCTCTGGTCGGCGTCGGCTGTTGGCGAAGGCTACGCTGGCGATCGCGAGTATGCCGCCCAGGAGTTCGATGGCCCGTGGGTTCTCACCGAGCCAGAGCCATCCGGTGCCGACTGCGATGGGCGGCACCAGGTACAGGGCACCGGTCGCCGTGATCACCGGCAGACGTGCGACGGCATACGACCAGGCCAGGAAGCCCAGTGCAGATGGCGCCACCCCTAGGAAGGCAGCCGCCAACGCAGCTCGGGCCGTTGTGTGCGGCGTCGCCTGTACGAGGGCTGGCAGGCCCGGCAGCAACAGAAGCGTGCCGGTCCAGGTGGCGTAGGCCGTCACTTCCAGCCCGCTGTATCGGCTGAGTAGCGGCTTGATCGTCACGTGGTACGCGCCGAATGCCACAGCAGCCGCCAGGATGACCCAGGTAGAGCGGTCGAAGTGCATTCCTCCCCTGGCGGTGGCGATGGCGATGGTTCCAACGAGCGCTGCCCCCGCACCTATCACCTGGCGCGTAGTCATGCGTTCGCCGAGGAACAGCATTGCGATGGCAGCGCTGTAGACGGGATTGGTGACGATGATGAGGCTCGCGGTTCCGGCCGGTATGTGTACCTCGCCCCACGTGAGCAAGAACTGGTATCCAGCCATTCCGGTCAGACCTGCCAGTGCGATCAGCGGCAGGTCGCGCCTGGACGGACGGCGCAGGCCGAGCAGCGGTGCGGCTAGCGCCAGCGTTGCCGAAGCGATCACCAAGCGCAGGAGCGAGAGGGCCGCCGGACCGTACTCTGCCACTGCTACGCGGATGGCGGGGAAGGCCACCGCCCATAACACGATAGTGATCGCCAGAGCGGCGAGTGCCCGATTGATCTTCACGACATTGAGTGTCGCGATCACCTATCGTAAAGTCTACTTCTGCTTTTGCTTCGAATCCATAAGGTGAGCTTAATGTTAGAATTGCGGCGACTCCGGCTCCTCAACGTCCTGGCCACCGAGGGGACGGTCACGGCGGCAGCCGAAGCCGCACATATCAGCGGCCCCGCAGTGTCCCAGCAGCTGGCCCAGCTCGAGCGGGAGACCGGTGTCCAACTGGTCGAGCGAGTCGGGCGCCGACTCCGACTCACCGAGGCCGGCCAGGTGCTCGTCGCCCACACCCGCATAGTTCTGGATCAACTGGCCGCCGCCGAAGCCGATCTCGTAGCGTTGGGCACGGAAGTCGTCGGCACCGTGCGAGTAGCTGCCTTCTCGTCGGCGATCGCAACCCTGGTGGCTGACACGTGGCGACAGTTGCGCACAGAACACGCGCCCGGGATTCGGCTCCAGATCAACACCGCCGAACCGGAGCAAGGCCTTGCGGCACTCAAGCGCGGCGACGCCGACATCGTCATCGCCTACTCGTACGAACTCGCACCAGGCCCACTGCCGACGTCCGTGGAACAGCAAGGACTGCTCACCGACCCGGTAGTCCTCGCAGTCGCCGCCGACGATCCGTTGAACACATCAGCAGACCGACTACTGCCGGTGCCCCTCGCCACGCTCGCCGACCGGGACTGGCTCGTACCGGACACCATGAGTGCCTGCTACCGGATGGTCGAACACGCCTGTCGCGCCGCCGGCTTCGTACCTCGTACGGTGGCACAGTGCGGGGACTT
Source organism: Kribbellaceae bacterium (assembly GCA_033851195.1). Taxonomy (GTDB): domain Bacteria; phylum Actinomycetota; class Actinomycetes; order Propionibacteriales; family Kribbellaceae; genus Kribbella. The sequence continues at coordinate 2,964 of JAWWOY010000982.1, forward strand.
CCCCGCCATGCTCACCCTTGTATCCGCCGGTAAGGCAGTCGCACTGGTTCCCCAACTGGCCGCCCACCAGGCACCCGACGACGTAGCTCTCCTTCCCATCGCTGCCGCGACTGCCCGCCACATCTTCACCCTGACACGGCCGGGTGGCACGCGTCATCCCGCCGTACGCGTTGTCCTCGACCAACTAGCAGAGTCGGCGGCATTCCATGCCTCTGTGAATGAGGCGTCGCGAGAGGTCAGCTGAAGGCGAGAGCGCCGCGGCGGCGTCGAGCGAGTGGGACTGAGTGTCTGGGTGGTACTGGCAGGGTCAGGCTCAGCCATAGGAGTGTCGGCATACTGGCTGATATGGATAAACCTGCTGAGCTGGGCGAATTCCTCCGCACGCGGCGCGCGCGGCTACAGCCGGACGCCGTCGGCCTGACCTCCTACGGAGCGCGTCGGGTCCCCGGTCTGCGCCGGGAGGAGCTGGCCCAGTTGGCCGGCGTGAGTGTGGCGTACTACACCCGGCTCGAGCAGAGCCTGAGCCAGAACGCGTCCGACGACGTGCTCGACGCCATCGCCCGCGCCCTTCAGCTCAGCGACGACGAGACGATGCACCTGCGCAACCTGGCCCGGCCGACCCGCCGCAAGCGCCGTACTGCGTCCCGTCCCGAGGCCGCGCGACCGGCGACCAAGCAGCTGATCGAGGCGATCGAGGGCGTCGCCGCGGTGGTGATGGACCGGCGCAGCGACGTACTGGCCTGGAACGAGCTGGGTCACCAGCTGCTGGTCGGCCACTACGACGCCGACAGCCCGTACTCCGCGGAGACCCGGCCGAACCTGACCCGGATGCTGTTCCTCGATCCGCACACGCGCGAGCTCTACTCGCGCTGGGACGAGGAGGCCAAGCGCTCGGTC
>JAWWOY010000986.1:0-4534 GCA_033851195.1 Kribbellaceae bacterium
ACCCATGCCCGAGCCCTGCCGATCTACCAGACCACGTCGTACACGTTCGACAGCACCGACCACGCGGCCAGCCTGTTCGGGCTGCAGGAGTTCGGCAACATCTACACCCGGATCCAGAACCCGACCCAGGACGTGGTCGAGCAGCGGATCGCCAGCCTGGAAGGTGGCACCGCCGCGCTCCTGGTCTCCTCCGGCCAGGCCGCGACCTCGCTGGCCCTGCTGAACATCGCCGAAGCAGGCGACCACATCGTCAGCAGTCCGAGCTTGTACGGCGGCACGTACAACCTGTTCCACTACACCTTCCCCAAGCTCGGTATCGAGGTGTCGTTCGTAGCGGACCCGAGCGACCTGGAGTCTTGGAAGGCAGCGATCAAGCCGAACACGAAGGCCTTGTTCGGCGAGACGATCGCCAACCCGAAGAGCGAGATCTTCGATATCGAGGGCATCGCAGGGGTCGCGCACGAGTTCGGCGTCCCGCTGGTCGTGGACAACACCGTGGCCACGCCCTTCGTACTGCGGCCGTTGGAGCACGGCGCGGATGTCGTGGTGCACTCCGCGACCAAGTACCTCGGCGGTCACGGTACGGCGATCGCCGGCGTGATCGTGGACTCCGGCAAGTTCGACTACGCAGCGAACCCGGAGCGTTTCCCCGGCTTCAACCAGCCGGACGAGAGCTACCACGGCCTCACCTACGCGCAGGCCCTCGGCGTCGGCTCCGACCTCGGCAACCTGGCGTACATCCTGAAGGCCCGGGTGCAGTGGCTGCGCGACCTCGGTACGGCGATCTCACCGTTCAACGCGTTCCTGATCGGGCAGGGACTGGAGACGCTGTCGCTGCGGATCGAACGGCATCTGGACAACGCCCTCAAGGTGGCGCAATGGCTGGAGGCCCGCGACGAGGTGGACAGCGTCGCCTACGCAAGCCTGCCGTCCAGCCCGTACTACGAGTCGGCACAGAAGTACACGCCGCGCGGAGCAGGTGCGGTAGTCGCCTTTGAGATCAAGGGCGGGGTGGACGCGGGCAAGCGGTTCGTCAACGCGCTCCAGCTGCACAGCCACGTGGCCAACATCGGTGACGTCCGGTCGCTGGTGATCCACCCAGCCTCAACCACCCACAGCCAACTGTCGGCCGAGGACCAGCTCGCCTCAGGCGTCACGCCGGGCCTGGTCCGCCTGGCCGTGGGTCTGGAGCACATCGACGATATTCTGGCCGATCTCGAAGTCGGGTTCGCCGCGGCCAAGTCGGCCTGATGACGCAGGATCGCCTGGCCGGTGGCTGGCGGGCAGGCGATCCTGTCGCGGGGCGCCGGTTCGCCTCGATCGGGACATTGCCTCTCGAGCGCGCCGGCACCCTGCCCGACGTACGGATCGCTTATGAGACCTGGGGCCGGCCGAACGCCGCCCGGGACAACGCCGTCCTCATCTGCCATGCCCTCACCGGGGACGCACACGTGGTCGGTCCGGCCGGCCCGGGACAACCTACCCCGGGCTGGTGGGACGGCCTGATCGGAACCGGCCGGTACATCGATCCTGCCGACTGGTACGTCGTCGCCGCGAATGTGCTCGGCGGCTGCCAAGGCACAACCGGCCCCTCGTCGGAGGCGCCCGACGGTCGTGCCTGGGGCAGTAGGTTCCCGTTCATCACAGTGCGGGACCAGGTCGCCGCCGAGGCTCGGCTGGCTTCGGCGCTGGGCATCGACCGATGGACCGCGGTGATCGGCGGTTCCATGGGCGGCATGCGGGCCCTTGAATGGCCGATCATGTTCCCCGATCGCGTCGCCGCCGCCGTCGTGCTGGCATCGACCGGCTACGCGTCGGCCGAACAGATCGCCTGGTGCGCGCCTCAACTCGCCGCCATCGAGTCCGATCCGTCCTGGCAGCACGGCGACTATTACGACTCCGGATTCACCCCAACCGCGGGACTCGGCATCGCTCGACGAATCGCGCACGTCACATACCGCTCGGAATACGAACTTGCCGCCCGCTTCGGCCGCGAGCCCCAAGCGGGCGAAGAGCCACTCGGAGGCCGCGGCCGGTACGCAGTCGAGTCCTACCTCGACCACCACGCGACCAAGCTCGCCCGACGGTTCGACCCCGGCTCGTACGTAGTACTGACGCGGGCGATGAGCAGCCACGACATCGGACGCGATCGGGGCGGACTGGCCGCAGCCCTCAGCAGGGTCAAGGCGCGTCTCGTCGTGGCAGCCGTCGACTCCGACCGGCTCTATCCGCGGCGGTTGTCGGAGGAACTGATCGACGCGCGTCCGGATGCGGGGCCCCTGCACCTGGTCAAGTCGCCGTACGGGCATGACGGCTTCCTGATCGAACTGGACGAGGTAGGCCAACTGATCGCCGACGCCCTTGGTAGCGTCCGGCCGGTGGAGATCGGGGCTGGTGGCAACGAGTCGTCCGGGATCACGCAGTCGGACCAAGACGTCGCTCAGAACTACGAAGAGCTAGCGTAGCGGTGACGACTTCCTCGGCCACGACTCCCAGGCCGAGGCGAACATCTCGTCGACCGTGTGAGCGTTCTTCCACTCCAGGTCGCGGGCGGCCAGCTCGCCGGACGCGACCACGCTCGACGGGTCGCCCGGGCGGCGCGGACCCTCGGTCGGGGTGAAGTCGATCCCGGTGACCCGGCGGGCCGCATCCATGATCTGGCGCACCGACGTACCGGTTCCGCTGCCGAGGTTGTAGACCTTCTCCAGCTCGCGGCCGGATTCCAGCGCACGCGCCGCGGCCACGTGAGCCTGGGCCAGATCGGCCACGTGCACGTAGTCCTTGACCGAGGTGCCGTCGGGTGTCGGGTGGTCGGTGCCGTAGATCTGCGGAACCTTGCCCTGGGTGAGCAGGTTGCAGATGATCGGGAACAGGTTGTACGGGCTCGCGTCGTAGACCTTGGGATCGCCCGAGCCGACCACGTTGAAGTAGCGCAGCGACGTGTGGTTCAACGGAACCGCCTTGGCCTGGTCCGCGAGCAACCACTCGCCCACCAGCTTCGTCTCGCCGTACGGGCTCTGCGGGTCCGGCGTGGTCTGCTCGGTCACGATCTCGTCCGAAGGCGTCCCGTAGACGCCGGCGCTGGAGGAGAACACGATGTTGCGCACGCCCGTGTCGGCCATCGCGGTCAGCAGCGAGACCATCGCGGACACGTTCTGCGTATAGGTGTGCAGCGGCTTCTCGACGGACACACCCGCGTACTTGTAACCGGCCAGGTGTACGACGCCGCTGACGCCTTCGAGAGTCTTGCGGACCACGTCGGTGTCCAGCAGGTTCGCTTGCACGAACGGCACGCCGGCCAGGACGAAGTCAGCCTTCCCGCTGGACAGGTCGTCGATCACGACGACATCGATCCCGTCCGCGGTGAAGGCGCGCACCACATGCGCCCCGATATATCCGGCACCACCGGTCACCAGCCATGTCATGCGGGGCATCCTCTCACCCGTACCATCACCACCCATGATCGGACTGGTCCTGGCCGCGGGGACCGGGCGCCGCCTTCGCCCGTACACGGACACCCTGCCCAAAGCGCTGGTCCCGATCGATGCGGAGACCACCGTTCTCGACCTCACCCTGGCCAACTTCGCCGAGATCGGCCTGGTCGATGTCGCGATCGTCGTCGGGTACGCCGCCGGCGCCGTGGAGGCCCGGCTGAAGTATTTCGAGGACCGGTACGGCGTCAACCTCGAACTGGTACACAACGACAAGGCTGAGACCTGGAACAACGCCTACTCGCTGTGGTGTGCCCGGGATCTGCTCAGCCACGGGGTGATGCTCGCCAACGGCGACACCATGCACCCGGCCTCGGTCGAGCGCACCCTGCTTGATGCCCGGGGTGGCGACCGCCGGATCATCCTCGCCCTCGACACCGAGAAGTCGCTCGCGGAGGAGGAGATGAAGGTGATCTGGACCGAGGCGCGAGGAGTCGAGCGGATCACCAAGCTGATGGATCCGGCCGACGCGACCGGGGAGTACATCGGCGTCACCCTGATCGAGGCGGACGCCGCGGCCGATCTTGCCGATGCGCTGCGCAGCACCTGGGAGCGCGACCCGGACCTGTACTACGAGGACGGCTACCAGCAACTGGTGAACCGCGGCCTGCGGATCGACGTCGCCCCGATCGGGACGGTCGACTGGGTCGAGATCGACAACCACGACGACCTCGCCCGGGCGCGAGAGATCGCATGCCCTCGTAGTGACCACGACCATGCCCACGCCGTGCGGGAGGACCTGTGAGCCGGGTGCGGTGGTGGTGCATTGCCACGGCGGCCTGACCACCGAGCAACTCGCAGTACTGCGGGCCCGGCTGGTCGCCTGAGCGTCCACATGATGGGACGGCTGCACGGAACGACGGGGAAAAGTTAGCTTTTTCTATTGGCTCGGTCGACTTTTCCTGGAGGGTGCACCATGAGCGTGACCGACGAACTGCTCGCCAACGCCGAGCAGTATGCGGCGAACTTCGACAAGGGCGACCTGCCGCTGCCTCCGGGCAAGCACGTCGCCGTGGTCGCCTGCATGGACGCGCGGCTGAACC
>JAWWOY010001012.1:0-4170 GCA_033851195.1 Kribbellaceae bacterium
CGGTGCAGACCTCGACGCTCTCGACCGAGCGGCCCGCGCACTCGGCCCGATCGAGGCCGCGATCTACCCGCTCACGAAACCAGGCGAGCGGTTCCCGTTCGTGGCGCCGGCCGCCGAGCGGTTCGAGCTGGGCGAGTTCCCGGATGACTTGCACCGCTATGCCGGGGTACTGCAGGGCGTGGCCTTCATCGAGCGGCTTGCCTTCGAGCATCTGGAAAGCCTCGGCGCTGAGCCGGTCCGATCGGTCTCACTGACCGGCGGAGCGGTACGCAGCGGCTATTGGTGCCAGCTCCGCGCTGACGTCCTCGGCGTACCGGTGGAGTTGCCGGCGTCGCCGGATCCGGCGTACGGGATGGCGGTGCTGGCCGCCTCAGCCGGTACGTCGGTGACGGAGACGGCCCGGCGGATGGTTCGCACCGAACGGGTCCTCGAGCCGCGCACGCAGGACAGCCTCACCCACCTGTACGGCGAGTTCGTGGCCGAGCTGAATCGCCGGGGATACCTGCAGGCGGTGACGCAGAGATGAGCGCCGCGCGCACCACCGTCGTACTGGCCCGGCACGGGCGGACGGAGTGGCATCAGGGCAACCGATACACCGGGTCGTCGGATCTGCCGATCGACGGGGTAGGCCGGCAGCAGGCAGAGCAGCTGAGGCACTGGGCGGTGGACTTCGCGCCGGATGCACTCTGGACCTCGCCGATGCTGCGGGCCAGGCAGACCGTGGCGCCGACGGCTGAGGCACTCGGGTTGACGCCGGTGCAGGACGAGCGGCTGCGCGAGGTCGACTTCGGGTCGGCCGAGGGACGCTCGCTGAAGGAGATCCGGGCGGAGTCGCCGCAGATCGCCAAGGCCTTCGAGATCGACCCGGTCGGCAACCACTTCCCGGGCGGGGAAGATCCGGAGGATGCCGCGGCGCGGGTGCACGAGGTGTTCGGCGAGATCGGGACGCAACACGAGGGGCAGCGGGTCCTCGTGGTCGCGCACAACACGCTGATCCGGCTGCTGGTCTGCCGGGTGCTCGGACTGCCGCTGCGGGACTACCGCAGACTGCTGCCGGTACTCGGTCCCGCGGCGCTCGTGTGTTTGCGGTGGCAGGACGGCACAGTAGGACTCGAGTCGTACAACACCCCTCCGGTCCGAATGGAGACCCAGGCATGAGTTCTGACAGTGTCGGCGGCACCGAGACCGCCGAGCTGAGCCGCCCGGCGCGCCGCCAGGCCGAGATCGCGGCGTTCGTCGTGCAGCACGGCTCGGTGTCGGCGAACGATCTGGTGGAGGCGTTCGGCGTCAGCGTGATGACGGTCCACCGCGACCTGGACGAACTGGAGCGGCAGGGAGTCGTCCGCAAGTACCGCGGTGGCGTCAGCGCTCAGCCGACTAGCGTGTTCGAGAGCAACGTGGCCTACCGGCTGCACACCTCGCAGGCGGAGAAGCAAGCACTGGCCCGGCATGCCCGCGCGATGATCGAGCCCGGTATGTCCGTGATGCTCGACGACTCGACCACGGCACTGGCGCTGGCCGGGTTGCTCGAGGACATCACACCGTTGACGGTAGCAACGAACTTCCTGCCGGCCATCAGCCTGCTGACCGAGATGCGGGACATCACCCTGCTCGCGCTCGGTGGCATCTACTCGGCGACGCACGACTCGTTCGGCGGCATACCCTGCGCCGAGGCGGTCGAGGCGCTGCACACGGATCTGTTGTTCTGCAGCGTGTCCGCGGTGTCGGCGACGCACGCGTTCCATCAGGAGCAGGAGATCGTCCTGGTCAAGCAGGCCATGCTGCGCTCCGCGCACACCAAGGTGCTGCTGGTCGACCACGGCAAGCTGCAGCGCACCGCGTTGCACAGACTCGCCCCGTTGACGGAATTCGATCTCGTCGTGGTGGACGAGAAGGCTCCCGCCGACCTGATCGAAGCACTGCGCGACCACGGCGCCACCGTGGAGGAAGCCAAGCTGTAAAAGGAAGGAAGGCTGTGAGTGTCGGATGAGCATCGGATGAACGTCAGATGAATGTCGGAGTGGACGTTGGCACCACCGTCACCAAGGCCGTCGCGTTCGACGAGGACGGCCGGCAGCTCGCCGAGGCGACCCGGCCGACCAGACTGAATCGCCCGGCTGCGGGCCGGTTCGAGCACGACACCGACGAGATCGTTGCCTCAGTCAACGACGTGGTCGGTGAGCTGGCTGTTGCGGTAGGCAACCGGCCGGGCGTGCTGGCGATCACCGCGCAGGGTGACGGGCTCTGGTTGGTCGACGAGTCCGGCCGGCCGGTCCGGCCCGCGATCTCCTGGCTCGACGCGCGCAGCAGTCCGATCCTGGACAAGTGGACGTCGGACGGTGCTGCCGAGCGGGTATTCCGGCGATCCGGCAACAGAATGTTCCCGGGTGCCTCCGGCCCGCTGCTGGCCGCCGTACTGGCCGAGGAGCCACACGTCATCGCGCGCGCCCACACGGCGGCGTACTGCAAAGACGTGGTGATGCAGCGCCTGACCGGCGTGCGGGCCACCGATGTGTCCGACGCCTCGGCGCCATTCCTCGACCCGCGCACCAACCAGTACGACGCTGAGGCCCTGGGTGCATGCGGTCTTGAAGATCTGCAGCGCCTGCTCGCCCCGGTTGTGCCCGGTGGTCCCGTCGGCGAACTACAAGACGCCGCCGTCGGCCTGGCTCTGGGCACTCGTGTTTCGGCTGGTCCCTATGACCTTCCGGCGGCGGCAATCGGCGCCGGAGTCACCGAGGTGGGCGATGCATTACTCACCGTCGGTACGACGCTCGCGTGCCAGGTGGTCACGCGAGATCTGCCCGTGGACGGTGAACCCGCCGGGCTGTTCCTGGGGACCTGGACCCCGGGTGTCTGGCTGCGGGCGATGCCGGCCATGGTCGGCACGGCCGCGCTCGACCGCGTGCTCGCGCTGGTTGGAGCCGGAACCGATCGGCTGCCGGCGCTACTGGGAGAGAGCCCGGTCGGCGCTCGCGGGGTGACCGTGCTGCCGTACCTGTCGGAGGCGGGTGAGCGCGCCCCGTTCGTCGATACCCGTGCCCGCGGCACGATCGACGGGCTCGACCTCTCGACTACTTCGGCTGATCTGGTCCGAGCCACTTGCGAAGGCATTGCCTACGCCGCGCGGCATTGCCTCGACGCGGCTGGTTGGACCGGACGGGTGACGCTCTGCGGCGGCGGTGCCCGGAGCACCGAATGGACGCAGATCCTGGCGGACGTGCTGAACAGCCCGCTGCACACCACCGACGCCTCCCAGGTCGCTGCGCGCGGAGCCGTGATCGGAGCCCGGCGTGCTGCGGACCCGGACAGTGCCGACGCGGGGTGGATCGCTTCCACCCGCGAGATCGATCCGGATCCGAGTCGGGCGGCCTTCTATGCCGAGGGGTACGCGCACTACCTGCGTCGGATCGAGGCAGCGCGGCCTCGCTGGGCAGACCCCGCCCCTTTGGCGCCCGCCTGACGTCCGCCTTGACGACGCGGTCGGCCTGGCCCGAAAGACCACGAACGAACACGGGAGTTCGATGAGAACCGTTAGTACTCTGCTCGCCGGCGACCACTTCGTCGGCAATGACCTGCTCGCCACCGCCCTGGCCGGGCAGCAGGGCGTTGCCTTCGACTTCCGCCGGATCACCCTGCCGTGGCCGCTCACGCCGTACGGGCGGGTGGCGGAGGTGGACGAGGCGAGCGATGCCGAGGACGAACTGATCGCCGCTCTGCCCGGGGTCGAGGTGGCCATCACCCAGATGGGACCGTTCACCGAACGCGTGCTGGCGGCCGCGCCCGACCTGCGTTTCCTGGTCTGCTGCCGTGGTGGCCCGGTCAACGTCAACGTGGCAGCCGCCGCCCGCCGCGGCATCGCCGTCTGCTCGACTCCCGGCCGGAATGCCGGCGCTGCCGCCGAGCACACCATCACGCTGATGTTAGGTGCCCTGCGCAACCTTCCCCGGCTGCAACGCACGCTGGCGGACGGTGAGTGGCGCAGCGACCTCTACGCGTACGACGAATGTGGCGGCGAGTTGGACAGCGCCACCGTCGGGCTGATCGGGTACGGCGCGATCGGCCGCCGGGTTGCGCGGGTGTTGCTGGCTTTCGGGGCGCACGTGCTGGTGGTGGATCCGGCGATCGACCCGACCTCGCCGCCGGACGGGACCGAGGCCGTCGAGCTGG
>JAWWOY010001014.1:0-2565 GCA_033851195.1 Kribbellaceae bacterium
TGGGCCCTCTCGGCGACGCGGTGAACGCCGGGCAGGTCTATGTGACGCTTGCCCGGCTGGAGAAGGCGGGCATGGTGTCGTGCGAGCGGTCGGAGGGTCTACCGGACAAGCCGGACCGCAAGGTGTATTCGCTGACCGCGAGCGGACATCGGCGGGTGGCCGAATGGCTGACGGAGGTGAGCTGGCCCAAGCCGGATCTGGCGGAGTGCCATCTCAAACTCGTCGTGTCCGCCGAGGCCGGGCTCGCTGACCCGGTAGCGCTGGTGGACGCGCAGCGGCGCGAGTTGATGCGCCGGTTGCGTGATGCACAACGTGCGGCGATGGCCGAGCGGGACGGCTCGAGCGCCGGGTTGCTGCTGGGTGGCATCGTGTTGCGGCTGCAGGCGGATCTGCGCTGGTTGCAAACGTGGGAGCACGCATGGGCCGCGGGCAAGCATGAATCTGAGGGTGTATGAACGAGTTCGGCGACGTGGGCTTGCTGCGGGCCCGCGGTCTGTCCAGGGAGCATGGCCAGTCGCAGAGTCTGGTGCGCGCGGTCGACGAGGTCGACCTGGATGTGCCGGCGGGCGAGACGCTCGCCGTGATGGGGCCAAGTGGCTGCGGGAAATCCACGCTGCTGCATCTGCTGGGCGGGCTGGAGCGGCCGACCGGTGGGGAGGTGTGGCTGGCCGGGCAGCGCATCGACACGTTGAGTGAGCGGGCACTGGCGCGGATGCGGCGGCGGTCGATCGGATTCGTCTTTCAGAGCTTCCATTTGATGGAGGAGCTGTCCGCGGCTGAGAACGTGGAGTTACCCGCGCTGCTGGCCGGACGTTCGCCGCGAGCGGCCAGGCGGCGTGCGGCCGAGCTGCTGGAGCGGGTCGGGCTCACTGACCGGGTCCGGCATCTGCCGTCGAACCTGTCCGGCGGTGAGTGCCAGCGTGTCGCGATCGCCCGCGCGTTGGTCAACGAGCCACTGGTGGTCCTGGCCGACGAGCCGACCGGAAATCTCGACACCGCCGCGATGGTGGATGTGCTCCGGTTGTTTCAGGAGTTGCGCTCGGCCGGGCAGACGCTGCTGATCGTCACACACGACGAACGGGTCGCGGCCACCGCAGACCGGCTGGTCTCGATGTGCGACGGGACGTTCGTCGACGACATGCGGCTGACCGATGGCGACGTCGGCCGACTCGCTGGCCTGATCGGGCTGGAGGGCTGATGCATGGGTAGCGTCATGCTGATCTGCCGACTGGTACTGAAGGACCTGCGCCGGCATCCCGCCGAGGCCGCGATCTTTCTCATCGCGGTGACCGCTGCCACCGCCACACTCGCTTTGGGTCTGGCCCTGGACGGTGCGACGAGCAACCTGTACCGGCAGACCCGGGCGGCGACGGCCGGACCGGACGTGGTGGCCATCGCGGGCGTGTCCGGGCAGGCCGCGCTCACCGCCCTGACCCCGTTGGGCCAGGCGCCCGGCGTCGTCGGACACAAGGGGCCGTACCCCGCTGTGGAGACGATGCTCAAGGCCAACGGCTTCACGGTCCGCGCCCTGGTGGAAGGGGGCGATACGAAATCGGGCCCGATCGATCGGCCGCGGGTCACCTCCGGCCGGTGGCTGCGCCCGGGAGGCATGGTGGTCGATCGTGGGTTCGCGGCCGCGCTCGGCGTCCGCGTCGGCGACCGCATCACCGTCGCCGACCGGACCTTTCCGGTCGTCGGGATCGCCGTGACCGCAGCCCGCATGGTCTATCCGTTTGCGGCGATGGGCCAGGGAGGCGGGCTGGACGACTACACCGGTCTGGTCTGGCTCACCGAGCGGGACACTCGGGCGCTGTCGTCGCCGCAACGACCCGTGTCCTATGCCATGGGCCTGAAGCTTGCCGACCCCGCCGCCACCGAGGCGTTCGTGGACTCCTTTCGCACCTCGACGATCCCGGTGACCTTCTTCACTTGGCAGTTCATCGCCGTCCAGGACTCCGTCCTGCTCAAGGACACCCAGCCGGCCCTGGTCATCGGCAGTTGGCTGCTCGGCTTCGCCGCCCTGGCCGGCGTGGCCACTCTGGTCGCAGGACGAGCCGCCGAGCAGACCCGCCGGGTCGGACTGCTCAAAGCCGTCGGCGCCACACCGGCCCAGGTCGCCACCGTCGTGTTCGCCGAATACCTGGCCCTGGCGCTGCTCGCCGACGGACTCGGGCTGCTGGCGGCATGGCTCACCGCCCCTGCCCTCACCAACCCCAGCGCCGGACTGATCAACACCACAACCCCGCCCACCGGCAACACCATCACCGGAGTGACCTTCCTCGCCCTGGCGGTGGCGGCCTTCACCACGCTCGGCCCTGCCATCCGAGCCGCCCGGACAGGCACCATCCACGCACTCGCCGACGCCGCGCATCCACCACGGCGGCACCAGGCCGGATTGAGGGCGCTGGCCGCGTGGCTACCGACGCCGCTGCTGCTCGGGCTGCGTCTGACCGCCCGCCAACCGCGGCGCGCCCTCCTGCACGCCGGAGGCATCGCGGCAACCGTCACCGCGATCACCGCCCTGCTCACCGTTTACGCCCAGCCCCAGCACGGCTACGACCTGGG
>JAWWOY010001035.1:0-7114 GCA_033851195.1 Kribbellaceae bacterium
ACCCAGTAGGCGTGTGAGGCGCCCCAGAGGTCGACTGCGTGACCGGCGGCGGCGTTGCCGGGGGCGACGCCGAGGAGGATGCCGGTGACGGTCCAGGTGATCGCTTCGGTCAAGCGCTGCGGCGGGACCCATTCCTCGACGCAGGCGGTGAGCGCGACCATGGTCGGCGCGATCGTCAGACCGGCGCCGAACAGCACCACGCCGAGCATCAGGATGTTGCCGACCCACGGCAGCGGCGCCAGCGTGATCGCCAGGGCGACCGTCCCGAGCAGCAGGCGACGTTCGACTGGTGCGCGCCAGTGGACCGAGCCGTACCAGAGCCCGGCCAGCAGACTGCCGAGCGCCCAGACGGCTAGCACTACGCCGGACATCGACGGTTTGCCTTGGGCTGCGGTGAAGGCGACAGTGACGACTTCCGCGCTGCCGAGCGTCGCTCCGAGGCCGACGCCGATGAGGCTCAGCAGCAACAGCGAGAGCCAGGGGAGTGGCGCCCGCTCGACACCGTCGGAGCGACCGCGGCCGGGCGGGTCGGAAGCGCGGAGCAGGGCCAACCAGACCGTGCCGCCCAGTCCGATCACAGCGGCCGCCAGCAAGGCGGCGTACGGGCTGATCTGGGTGGCGAGAGCGGTGACGAGGACCGGCCCGACGATGAAGACGACCTCGTCACCGACGGCCTCGAGGGCGAAGGCGGTCTGCAGGGCCCGGCCGCGGCCGAGCAGGTGGGTCCAGCGGGCGCGGACGAACGAGCCGACCTGTGGACGGGTGCCGCCGGCAATGAACGAGACGAGGTAGAGCACCCAATGCGGCGCGCCCATCCGGACGGCGACCAGCAGGCCGATCAGGCCGACGGTACAGAGCACGCTGCCGATCAGCAGGAGCAATCGCTGGCCGAAACGGTCCACCAGGCGGCCCTGGATCGGGCCGGTGAGCGCACCGGCGATCACAGCGACGCCGGAGACCATGCCGGCCAGCCCGTACGAGCCGCTTTCGCGGGCGATCAGGATGACGATGCCGAGCCCGACCATCGAGATCGGCATCCGCCCGAGGATCCCGGCGACGAAGAAGGCGCCGGCACCGGGACGGCGCATGAGGTGTGCGTAGGGCTTCAGCATGGGGGACCGTGCACACCGTATCTGGATCGCCTGAGAACATCGGAGCATGTCCGAAACCGAGCCGCCGACCCCACCTGATAACCCTGCCAGCCCGGACCCGGCCCCGTACGACGCTGTGCTGCTGCTGTCCTTCGGTGGTCCCGAGAAGCCCGAGGACGTGCTGCCGTTCCTGCAGAACGTCACCCGCGGCCGTGGGATCCCCGACGAGCGGCTGAGGGAAGTGGGCGAGCATTACTACGGGTTCGGTGGCCGCAGTCCCATCAACGACCAGAACCGGGCCTTGCTGAAAGCCCTGCGGGATTCCTTCGACGAGGTCGGGCTGGAGCTGCCGATCTACTGGGGCAACCGGAACTGGGCGCCGTACCTGACCGACACCATGCGGGAGATGGCGGCGGCCGGCGTACGGCGTGCTGTGACGATCGTCACGAGTGCCTACCCGTCGTACTCCGGGTGTCGTCAGTACCGGGAGAACCTCGCTGAGGCCACGGCGCAGGTCGAGGGCGCGCCGCAGATCGACAAGCTGAGGCATTACGCCAACCACCCAGGCTTCGTGCAGTCCTTCATCGAGTCCACGGCGAAGGCTCTCGAACAGTTGCCCGACGGGTCCGCGATCGCTTATGTGACGCATTCCATCCCGACGGTGATGAACACCACCAGCGGCCCGAACGGCGGTGACTACCTCAGCTGGCATCTTGACGTGGCAGCCGAGATCACCGCCGAGCTCGAGCGTCGTACCGGCGTCAGCCGCCGGACCGACCTGGTCTACTGCTCGCGATCCGGGCCGCCGCAGGTGCCCTGGCTGGAGCCGGACGTGAACGAGCACCTCGAGGCGCTCGCAGCTGCCGGCGTACCGGGTGTCGCGGTGGTGCCGATCGGGTTCGTCAGTGACCACATGGAGGTCATCTACGACCTCGACACCGAGGCTGCTGCGACGGCGGAGAGCCTCAGCCTGCCGATGGCTCGCGCGGCGACACCCGGTACCGATCCGCGGTTCGTGTCGATGCTGCGCGCCCTGGTGGTCGAGCGCGCCGCGGCTGAACGTGGCGAGCAGCCGGCCCGGCCCTGTGCGGGCAGACTCGGCCCTGGATGGGACGACTGCCGCCCCGATTGCTGTCCAGCCCCGCGCCGGCCTGGCGTACCGGGAACATCTTCCGAGCAGGCGAAGGATTCCGAATGACCGTCCCCCCGAGCCCGCAGAATCTGTTGAAGCTCGCCACCGAGGTCGCCACCGAGGCGGCACACCTGATCGTCGAACGCCGCCGTGGCACCGTCACCGTGGCCGACACCAAGAGCACGGCCACGGACATCGTCACCGCGGTTGACCGGGAGTCGGAGGAGCTGATCCGGGCCCGGGTACTCGAAGCTCGTCCGGACGACTCCTTCCTCGGTGAGGAGGGTGACGACGTGCACGGCTCCAGCGGGGTGCGTTGGGTAGTGGACCCGATCGACGGCACCGTGAACTACCTGTACGACATCCCGACGTACGCCGTCTCGATCGCGGTCGAGTACGACGGCCAGACCGTGGCGGGCGTGGTCGTGGACGCTCCGCGCGGCGAGACCTTCAGTGCGAGCCTCGGCGGAGGCGCCTTCCTCGAGGACCGGCCGATCCAGGTGTCCGGCTGTACCGACCTGGCCAAGGCACTGGTTGGCACCGGCTTCGGGTACGACGCCACCCGGCGCAAGGTGCAGGCCGAGGTGGTCCAGCACCTGATCGCGAAGGTCCGCGACATCCGGCGGATCGGCGTAGGCGCGATCGACCTCTGCTACGTGGCCTGCGGCCGGCTGGACGCGGTCTACGAACGCGGGCTGAACCCGTGGGACTACGGAGCGGGTGCACTGATCGCCTCAGAGGCCGGAGCAAGAGTCGGCGGCCTGCACGGGGCTCCGATCTCGCCCGAGATGTCGATTGCGGCGAGCCCCGAGGTCTTCGTTCCGCTGCACGACGCGCTGGCTGCCGCCAATCCGCTGAGATCCTGAAAGTGCTCGGTAGTGCGTGCTAGTGTGCAACAACAAGCATTCAACCGGTCTGTCTTGACACAATTCGCGACACGCGGGTCAGTAGGTGGACCCCGGTGCGAGCCTAAGCCGGGCGATAGGGCACAATTCCGGCCTCGGGAGAGGTAGCGACGCCACTCCTAGCCTGTGTGTCAAGTGTTTCGGGGGAACGAGGAATTTCTCGGCCGCTTTACCCGTTTCATGGACTCAGCAGGCATGACTACGGGCACTAAGAGGGCAGGGAAACACCATGGCGACTGATTACGACGCCCCACGCAAGACGGACGAGGACTCCAGCGAGGAGTCGATCGAAGAACTGAAGACTCGCCGTCACGACAAGAACTCCGGCAAGGTCGACGAGGACGAGGCCGAAGCCGCTGAGAGCTTCGAGCTGCCCGGCGCCGACCTGAGCCACGAAGAGCTGGCGGTGCGGGTGCTCCCGCGCCAGGCGGACGAGTTCACCTGTTCGAGTTGCTTCCTGGTTCACCACCGAAGTCAGCTCGCGAACAGTAAGAACGGCCAGCTGGTCTGCCGCGATTGCGCTGCCTGAACCGCAGCACCATCGCCGTGTTCGGCTGAGACCGTACCCAAGACAAAGAGCGGGACTGATCCACTGGGGTTAGTCCCGCTCTGCAGCTATGTCCTGCTTGTATCCCGGCGGAAGTGTGCCGGTCGACTTCAGCCAGTACTGCGCCGCCCGCTGCTCGGCGAAGCGTTTAGCGACGGCCGCGGCGGCTCCACTGGCCACGGCCCAGGACACCACTTCGACGTAGCCGGCCTCGGGACCCTCTGGCGGCTTCCCCCCGGAGGCGAGCTTCCAGGCCGAGGTGACGGCCTTCCTGGCGACCAGTGACACCACCAGGGTGAATACCGCGAGTACCAACCTCCAGCCGATCTTGGCTCCGGCCACAACTGCCTCCTTCGTGCTGATCCCCGACAGTCAGGATCTTGCCACGCTGTTCTCGGTCAAGGCTGCTGCCAACCGCTGCGGGTTGCGCGTCGCGATCAACCAGTACGGCGCTGGGTCCTGCGGGTCGGTCACTTCCACCCGGACCGCGCCCGGCGCGTAGCTGCGCAGCACCAAGTAGGCCTTAGGGTCACAGTCGCGGCCGAAGGCGTTCCGGGCCGCCTCACCGGTCAGCGCTTCCGCCGTACCCAGGTAATGCCGCTCGATGCGGGCCCGACCGGCCCGGAGCATCTGGGCGTCCACCTCGACCACGGCGCCGTACCGGAGAAACAGGGTGACGAGCAGCACGGTCGCCACGCCGGCCACGGCGAGCCCGGCGACGTTGCCCGCTGGTACGGCAGTAATCACCCACAGGGTGAGGACAAGGGCGGTCGCGATCAACCACCAGCGCACGGGCACGCTCAAGCGTTCGCGGTACCGCCCAGGCCCAGCCACAGCATCTGCCACGGGGCCAGCCTGGCACGTTGGTCGTCGGACGGCGTCGGTAGGGTCGCGTCCATGACCGAGGTACTCATTCGCCGGCTCGATGCGGGCGTTCCGCTGCCGTCGTACTCGCATCCCGGCGACGCAGGTGCGGATCTGGTGACGACGAGCGACGTGACGCTGAAGCCGGGGGAGCGGGCGCTGGTCGGCACCGGCCTGGCGATAGCGCTGCAGGACGGGTTCGCCGCGTTCGTGCACCCACGCTCGGGCCTGGCGGCCAAGCACGGCGTCACGATAGTCAATGCGCCCGGCACCGTCGATGCGGGCTACCGTGGCGAGATCAAGGTTTGCCTGGTGAATCTCGACACCGCGGCCGAGGTCACCCTGCACCGTGGCGACCGGATCGCGCAGCTGGTCATCCAGCGGGTCGAGAAGGCCCGTTTCGTCGAGGTCGAGACGCTGCCGGGCTCGGCCCGGGGCGATGGCGGGCACGGCTCGACGGGTGGCTTCGGTGGTGTGACACGCTGATCGCAAGTAGGCCGGGTGACCTGAGGTGTGACCTGAGGTGTGCGCGAGACTGTGCTCGAACAGGCGGCTGCGATTCGCCATCGACGGCCACCTTTGACTGACGACTGAGGAAGTAGGCAAGAGCAGTGATCTTCCGCCGCAAGGGCAAGAACGACGACACCGAAGCCACCGGCCCGGCCGCCGGCGATGAGGCGGTGGAGACCGAAGAGACCGCGCCGGGTGACCGCGCCAAGGGGCCGTACGACTCGACCGAGGTCGAACCCGAACTGCTCGAGGCGGAGGACCGGATCGACCTCGGCGCCCTGGTGATCGCCGTCATGCCCGGGATGGAGTTGCGGCTTCAGGTCGACGAGCAGAGCAACGAGGTCCAGGCGGTGCTGCTGGTGCTGGAGGACTCGGCGCTGGAGCTGCGCGCCTTCGCCGCACCGAAGAAGACCGGCATCTGGAACGAGGTCCGCCGCGAGATGGCCGCCGAGGCGACCCGGATGGGCGGCACCGGTTCCGAGGCCGAAGGCCCGTTCGGCACCGAACTGGTGCTGGTCGTCCCGGTTGAGGACCCGGAGAACGGCCAGATCTTCAGCCAGACCTCCCGGGTGATCGGCATCGACGGCCCGCGCTGGCTGCTGCGCGGCACCGTGCTGGGCCGGGCGGCGGTCGAGCCCGAGGCCGCTCCGCCGATGGAAGAGTCGCTTCGCAGCGTCGTGGTGGTCCGCGGCTCCGAACCGATGGCGCCGCGCGAGGCACTCGGTCTGCGGCTGCCCGCCGGGGCCCAGCCGGCCGCCGAGGAAGAGGCCTGACCAGGGTGTCCGCATACCGGCCGAGCACGTTCGAGAGCGGACTAGACTGGCGCCATGGGTAGCGATAGACCGGGGGGCCTGCTGCGTCGTGCCTTCCGCGGACTGGCCGGAGATCGGGACCAGGAAGACGCCGAGGTATTGCAGGATTTCGCGCACGACTGTGGCGCGCGATCCATCAGTGGTTGTCGCGACCGGGAGATGGTCACGCTGTACGGCACGCTGCGCACGATCACCTTCAGCCCGCGCGGCGGCGTGCCCGCCCTCGAGGGTGAGTTGTACGACGGCACCGGCACGGTGAAACTGATCTGGCTCGGCCGGCGGCGGATCGCCGGCATCCAGCCGGGATCGGAGCTGATCGCTTCGGGGCGGATCGGCGTCGTGGACGGTGACCGGGTGATGTTCAACCCCCGGTACGAACTCCGTCCTTCGGCCGCGCATGGCTGAGCCCGCACCCGGATCCGGTAAGGACGGTCACCAGCAGCTGGACGACGACCTCGGCGAGAAGCTCGTCGAGATCCTCGGTCCGGAGCTTGAGGCCGCCGAGGCGATGGTCGGCGGCCAGGTGAGCGATGGCGCGACCACCGACCAGACGACCTCCGCGGCGGACCCGGCCGGCGAGCCGAACGCTTCGGTCAGGCCGGCCAGCACGGACAAGGATTTCTTTCAGGCGCTCGGCGGCTGGGGTGCGCTGCTCGACATCGGGCTGCCGTGGATCGCGTTCCTGATCGTCTACGCCGCCTCCGACCACGACCTCAGGCTCGCGCTGATCGTGGCCGTCGGCTCGGCCGCTGCCGTCGCACTGCTCCGGCTGCTCCGTAAGCAACCGCTACGCAACATCGCCGGCGGCTTCATCGGCGTACTGATCGCGGCATTCGTGGCCAACAAGAGCGGCCGTGCCGAGGACGTCTACCTGCCCGGTCTGCTGGTCAACGTCGGGTATGGCGCGCTGTACCTGCTGACGGTGGTGTTCCGCTGGCCGCTGTTCGGCGTGCTCTACGGCGTCATCACCCAGACGGGCACAGCCTGGCGCAAGGACCCGGCGATGCTGCGCGGATTCACCCGGGCAACGCTGGTATTCGTCGGGCTGTTCGCGATCCGGCTCGTGGTACAGGTCCCGCTGTACCTGACGGGCAGCCTGAACGCCCTGGGCATCGCGAAGGTGGGCATGGGCCTGCCGGTCTACGCGCTGGCCCTCTGGCTCTCGTACGCCGTCATGAAGGGCTCGCTCCCGCCGGAGAAGTGGGACGAAGCCCGGGACCACGTAACCCACCTCCTAGGCGGCAAGAAGTAAC
>JAWWOY010001044.1:0-3094 GCA_033851195.1 Kribbellaceae bacterium
CTCGCGGCCCTCGACCTGCTGCCGCCGGGAAAGGTCGACATCGTGGCCAACTACACGGCCTTCCACCAACTGCGCCGGCGAATCGGGAGGGGCATCGGATGAGCGCAGCACCCGCCAGGGACAGCGCAGCACCCGCCAGGGACAGCGCAGCACCTGCCAGGGACAGCGCAGCACCTGCCAGGGACAGCGCGGCACCTGCCAGCGACGTGGAGTTGGTCATCGGGGTGCTGCTGCCCGACGTCCTGGGGACCTACTCCGATGCAGGTAACGCGCTGATCCTCGCTCAACGCGCACGCTGGCGCGGGGTCCGCACCCGCGTCCTGGACATCACAGCCACCACCGTTCCGCCCGCGAGCTGCGACATCTACCTGCTGGGCGGCGGTGAGGACGGCGCCCAGGTGTTCGCGGCTGACTGGCTGGCCCGCTATCCAGCTCTGCGGCATGCGATGTCCACGACCGCGGTGACACTGGCCGTCTGCGCCGGGCTGCAGATCCTCGGCCAGTCGATGAGCGACCGCACCGGACACACCTACTCAGGTTTGGGACTGCTCGACTTCACCACCATCGCCGGGCGCCGACGCGCGGTCGGCGAGGTCCTCAGCACCTGCACGATCCCCGGCGTCGGGCAACTCACCGGGTTCGAGAACCACCAAGGAATCAGCACCACCGGCGATGACCTCCCCCCATTGGGCTGGGTCACCAGGGGGGTCGGGAACGGCACGGCAGACCGATCCGGCCACCGCGGTGACGGCGCCTGCACCGGGCGGATCATCGGCACCTACCTGCACGGCCCGGTGCTCGCCCGCAACCCCGCCCTCGCCGACCACATCCTCAAGCAGGCAACCGGCCAACCGATGCCTCCCCTCGACCTCCCCGACCAGCGCGCAGTACGGCGAACCTATCTACCCACCCGACACCCCACCAGCCGCGGAACACCGGCGACGGATGCCCGGATCTCCAGTGTCGACGTCAGTCAGCACAGAGGCGTTGTGGACTCGGGCTCTGACCTGGCAGGAAAGACGATCCGCAGGGCGCCGTAGATCAACACTTTCTCGGACGAGCAGGCGACCATCCGAGCCAGTTGGCAGGGCACACCACAGCGGCGCTTGGTGATGAGCAGTACAGCGCCGAGGACGGCCATCGCCGAGCCCAGGGTGTGCATCACATCTGTGAGTGTCGTTCCGGTGCTCCGGGGTGGAGGACCATTCGGCTCGGTGCCGGTAACCCGACGTGACTCGCAGCGCTCTGGCCGTTTCGGCGTGCCCTTCGTTTGACGTGTCCGTCGAGGTTGCCGGCACCGGCGTGGCCCACGAGTTGGCTTGACCAGAAGTCAAATAGCCTTTCTAGGAATGCGCCAAGATCAGGTCGGAACAATTCCGCAGTCGTCTCCGACTCGATAGGTCTGGCCGCGCGAGTCGGTGAAGGTGGATCCCTTGGCGGCGGTGATGGGTTGGCCGTTGCCGGCGTCGTTGTACGAACAGCCCGCGGGCGCGGTATTGATCTCGGTTAGTCCGCATTCGTTTCCGACGCCATAGGTCTGGCCGCGTGAGTCGGTGAAGGTGGATCCCTTGGCGGCGCTAGAGGTCTGGCCGTTGCCGGCGTCAGTGATCGAACAGCCCGCCGGCGGGGTACCGCCGGTTTGATCAGTGGGGGCCGGGTCCATGTGGTAGTTGACCTGCGCGCTCTCGCCGCCGGTGAGCACGTCGTGCGCCGGGGTGACGATCCTGCTCGGGTCCGGGTCAGCGAACTGGCCGATCAACGCGTGCAATCGACGGCGTCACCGACGTCGCTGTCGGAAGTTCCTCTCGGTTGGCCCCGGCGCCGGCACCGCTCGTCGTCGTGAGGCCTACCAGTTCGCCGGGCCCCGCTCCTTCAGGAATGTCGGTCCTGGATCGGCACTTTTCTGCGGGACATGCTGGCCAACTATGTTGCATCGGCACGTAAGGCTGGACGGTCGAGCCACTAGTGGCAGTGCTACTCCGCGTGCGAGTCGGTGGATCGGGAGCAGAACCAGGCGATCCGGAAGTGGGCGCGCAACTGCGGCATTGCCCTGGCCAGGGCTGTCCGAGTGAGCCCTCCAAGGCCGACTAGGAATCGTCGACCTGATGTTGATCCGCCCGATCTACTGTTGCCTGGTACGTACAGGAGCAGATGCACCAAGGAGACTTCGATGACTGATGACCGTCGCTACGAAAGTCTCAATCTCCATTACCCGGAGGCCACGGATCGTACGGCCCGGCGCCGCGCTCACCATGCTTTTAACGGTCGCGACGCGGTGAGCATCGAGGTTGGGCAACAGATGACTGAGCCACTGTCGACGGACAGGAATCTTTGAGGGAACCTCATTCACGAGCACTAAGTATCCGACCAACCGCTAGGAAACTGTCGCTCTCAGTAAATCCGCTCCTTGTCCGAGGATTGAGGCGCGTCTCGTATGTCCGAACGAACCCGCGACGACAACCCGTGGGCGATTCCGCGCACTGCTGTGGGCGTCAGAATCTGTTACGGAATGGAAGTAACACCCTATGACGGCACGACAGAATGACTCGAAGTGGATGAGAATTGCCATCGAACAGGCTTGGCTCTGCCCGGCGACCGAGGGGGCCTACTCCGTAGGGGCTGTCATCGTGGACTCTTTCGAGAAGGAAATCGCGCGAGGCTATTCTCGCGAGACTGACGGCAAAGTCCATGCCGAAGAATCCGCATTGGCGAAGGTCAGTGAGATCGACAGACCACGGCTCCTCGGCGCCACCATCTACTCGACCTTGGAGCCTTGCTCACAGCGGGCATCTCGGCTGCTGAGCTGTACCCATCTCATCCTCGGCGCGGGAATTCCCCGCGTGGTGATTGCCTGGCGCGAGCCGTCGCTCTTCCTAGGGGACTGTCAGGGCGTGGAGCTGCTAGAAGGAGCAGGCGTCCAAGTTGTCGAGCTGGACGCCTTGGCGGCTGAAGCCAAGGCTATGAACGCCCTGTGGGGTGCCAGAACTCCGCACAGGCGTGAGACCTGGGTTCTTGGCGTTGTGCGACGCGGCGGCGATGATCAGTTGTGGCGTTCCGTCTGCTCTATCTGGTCTTCGTTCGACTGGCCGGCTGG
>JAWWOY010001047.1:0-6199 GCA_033851195.1 Kribbellaceae bacterium
GACATGAAGGTCGACGAGCGCGCCCGGGCCGGCCTGTTCCTGGCCATGCAGTACCCGGTCGAGGTGCCTGGTGTGTCCGTGTCGAACTTCCTCCGGACCGCCAAGACCGCGATCGACGGCGAGGCGCCGAAGCTGCGCACCTGGGTCAAGGACGTGAACAAGGCGCTGTCCGACCTGGACATGGACCCCGACTTCGGTACCCGGAACGTGAACGAGGGCTTCTCCGGTGGCGAGAAGAAGCGGCACGAGATCGTTCAGCTGGAGCTGCTCGACCCGAAGATCGCGATCCTCGACGAGACCGACTCCGGCCTCGACATCGATGCGCTGAAGATCGTCTCCACCGGCGTCAACCGGTTCGCGGAGAAGGGTGACAAGGGCGTGCTGCTGATCACCCACTACACCCGGATCCTGCGATACATCAAGCCGGACTTCGTGCACGTCTTCGTGGACGGCCGGGTCGCCGAGGAAGGCGGACCCGAGCTGGCCGAGGAACTCGAGGCCAACGGCTACGAGCGGTTCGTGAAGGCAGGCGCACAGGCGTGAACAGTCGACCGGACCTGCTGCGGCCTTTTGAAAGCCCGCTGGACCTGCAGTCGGTCCGGGCGGACTTCCCGATCCTGTCCCGCGAGCTCGCGGGCGGATTCCCGCTGGTGTACCTGGACTCGGCGAACTCCTCGCAGAAGCCGCTCCGGGTCGTCGAGGCGCTCCGCGACCACTACCTGCACCACAACGCGAACGTGGCCCGGGCGATGCACCAGCTCGGCGCCGAGGCGACCGCGGCGTACGAAGGTGGACGCGACAAGGTGGCCGCCTTCATCGGCGCCCAGAACCGCGACGAGGTGGTCTTCACCAAGAACGCCTCCGAGGCACTCAACCTGGCCGCCCACACGCTCGGCGCGAGCCTGAAGCCGGGCGACGAGGTGGTCATCTCCGAGATGGAGCACCACTCGAACATCGTGCCGTGGCAGCTGGCCTGCGAGCGGACCGGCGCGACGCTGCGCTGGTTCGGCGTCACCGACGAGGGCCGGCTCGACACGAGCAACATCGAGGAGCTCATCAACGAGCGCACCAAGGTGGTTTCGATCACCTGGGTGTCGAACGCGCTCGGCACGATCAACCCGATCACCGAGCTCGCCGCCAAGGCACACGCCGTCGGCGCGGTCATGGTGGTCGACGCCTCCCAGGCGGCGCCGCAGTTCCCGGTGGACGTGTCCACACTGGGCGCTGACCTGCTCGCCTTCACCGGGCACAAGACCGTCGGCCCGACCGGGATCGGCGTGCTCTGGGGCCGCTATGACCTGCTGGCCCAACTGCCGCCGTTCCTCGGTGGTGGCGAGATGATCGAGGTCGTCCGGATGACCGGCTCGACCTATGCACCACCGCCGGCCCGGTTCGAAGCCGGTACGCCGCCGATCGCGCAGGCGGTCGGCCTCGGTGCCGCGCTGGACTACCTGGCCGGCATCGGGATGGACAAGATCGCCGCGCACGAGCAGGCCATCACGGCGTACGCGCTGGAAGGCCTGAAGACGGTGCGGGGGCTGACGATCCTCGGACCGACCGAGGTCGTCGACCGCGGTGGTGCGATCAGCTTCGAGCTGGACGGGGTGCACCCGCACGACGTGGCGACGGTGCTGGATACCCGCGGCATCGCGGTCCGCGCCGGGCACCACTGCGCCCGGCCGGTGCACGAGCGGTTTGGCGTACAGTCGTCGACCCGGGCTTCCTTCTACCTCTACACGACGCCGGAGGAGGTCGACGCCCTCGTCGACGGCCTCGGCTTCGTCCGCTCATTCTTCAAGGTGGATTGATCGATGCAGTTGGAGTCGCTGTACCAGGAGATCATCCTGGACCACTACCGCAGCCCGCACCACGCGGGCTTGGCGGAGCAGTACGACGTGGAGGTGCACCACGTGAACCCGTCCTGCGGGGACGAGGTCACCCTCCGGGTCGAGCTCGACGGCGACACCGTCACCGCGGTCACGCACGAGAGCCTGGGTTGCTCGATCAGCCAGGCCGCGACCTCGGTGATGAGCGACCTGGTGATCGGCAAACCGGTCGCCGAGGGCATGGCGACGTACGAGAAGTTCCTCGAGCTGATGCAGGGTCGCGGTAAAGCAGTGGAACCTGATTCCGAAGACGCAGAGGTGCTGGAGGACGGCGTCGCGTTCGCGGGCGTCGCGCAGTTCCCGGCCCGGGTGAAGTGCGCGCTGCTGGGCTGGTCGGCCTGGCGTGATGCGACAGCCCAGGCCTTGGCGAAAACCGAAGGAGTGAGCAATGTCTGACCAGACCGACGAGAAGATCGAGCTGCCGGAGGTCGACCTCGAGGCGGCGGCGAGCCCGGCTGGTTCGGCCGTTGCGGTGGAGGACGTCACTGAGGCGCTCAAGGACGTGGTCGACCCCGAGCTCGGTATCAACGTGGTCGACCTGGGCCTGATCTACGGGGTCACCGTCGACGACACGACCACGGCGATCATTGACATGACGCTGACGTCCGCGGCCTGCCCGCTGACAGACGTGATCGAGGACCAGACCCGGGCTGCGCTGGATGGCCTGGTGAACGACTTCCGGATCAACTGGGTCTGGATGCCGCCGTGGGGCCCGGAGAAGATCACCGACGATGGGCGCGACCAGCTCCGCGCGCTGGGCTTCAACGTCTGAGTAAACGTGGGCTTGTCGGCTACCGTCAGGCCGTGACTCGTATCGTCTCTGTCGGCCCCGAGCGGCTGGAGCGTTGGCTGGCCGGCTTCGGTGAACGGCACGGCCCTGTCTCGTACGACGTAACGCCCTCCCGGCTGAGCGCGTCCGCGGAGGACGGCTCGCGCGCGGAGATCGACGTACCGTTCGGGCCGCTCGAAGACCTCACCCCGGCGGGTCTGGTCGCGCATGTGCTGGCCGACCGCCGCCTGGGCGTTCTCCTCGTACGCCGTGGGGGATATGGCGCGGGTGTTTTCGACGGCACCAAGCTGGTGGCGTCGAAGGTCGGGTCGCGGCATGTCCAGGGGACGACAAAGGCCGGCGGCTGGTCCCAGCAGCGGTATGCGCGGCGCCGGGACAACCAGGCGCGGGAAGCCTTCGCGGCAGCCGCCGAGGTGGCGGTCCGGATCCTCGCGCCGGCCGGACTCGACGTACTGGTGTGCGGGGGAGACCGCAAGGCCATCGACACGGTGCTGGAAGACCCGCGACTGGCCGGGCTGGTCCCGCTGGTGCGGCCACCGTTCCTGGGCGTGGCCGACCCGCGGCAGAAGGTGCTGGAACAGGCCGGTCTGGACGCCCGCGCGATCCGGATCGAACTCACCGACCCCGAGACCGGCACCGACGCGGTGCGACTGGGGTCAAGCTGACGGGCCGTACAGAGCCCGGAAGTCCTCCAGCGTGCCCCGGTAGTACTCGAGGTCGTCGAACAGTTTCGCGCGGGTCAGGAGTTGCGGGTTCTGCGCGCGGGACTCGCTGCCGAGCTCGGACCAGACGCCCTCCTCGGGCACCTCGTCGGCGCCTTCGGGCAGGAACTTCAGCGCCTCGACGACCGCATCGGCAGCGAACTCCCAGTTCAGCTCGACGTGGTCGCGTTCCTCGCCCGGACCGCCGCTGTAGGCCATGTCGGCCTCGAGCGCCCGGCGGGCGTAGGTCGCCGCCACCACCGCCCACTGGGCGGCGTCGACCAGTTGCGAGACGCCGAGGCCGAACCTTGAGCCGACGGTGCGGGCCGCGTGCTCCGAGGCATACGGAACCGCTATCTCACCGGCCGTCGTCGTGAGCGTCCAGGCTTCCTCGCCCTCGGCCAGGTTCGCGCCCGGGACGATCGGCGCGGGCTCGGTCGCCGGTGCGGCGCTTTCGGCAGCCGTCATCAGGCTCACGTAGACCTGTGCCTCGGCGAGGGTCCTTGCGGTCAGCATCGGTTATTTCGCTCCTGTTTCTCGGACGAGTTCGTGGTAGGTGTCGCGCACCACCAGCAGCCGGTCGAGCCGGAACCTGCCCGGCTCGGTGTCCCGGACCCGGCGACCTTCCGGGGTCCAGAACTCGTCGGCCGGCACGGCGTCCTGCCCGGGTGGGATGAACTTGATGACCTCTTCGACGGCGGCTCGCGCGACGGCGAGCACCCGCCCGGCCTCTTCACGATCGAGGGGAACGTTGGCGGCGGCCCGGTCGGCCACCTCCAGCCACTGGCCGGCATCCAGCAACTCCGACGGCTCGGGACCACCGAAGGTCGGCCAGGAAACGGCCGCGGTCTCCTGAGCGGGCAGGCCGAACAGATACTCGCGCTCTGCGCCACAGCCTGGGCAGACACCGGCGTAGCTGATGGTCAGTTCGCCGTCCACCGTGGTCAGGCCGTGCTCCCAGGGCGCCTCGATCGAACCGCAGTCCTGGCAGGGATTCAGCTCCAGGTAAAGGTGAGCCTCGTCCCTGGTGCGCGCCACCGCGAACGCCATGCCATCCCTCTCGTCGTGGGGGTCCATCATGCCTGGTCCGCGGTCACGGTCCCGACAGGGAGGGGCCTTGTCCGGTCGACGTGATGGTGCGGCCGGCCGCCGCGCCGCTTGCGGAGTGTTTCGCGCCCTTGCTGGCGGCCGGGGGCAGCTGGCGTGCCGTCGTGCTGTAGTCGAGCCCCTTCAAGATGCTCGCCGGAACACCGCTCTGCTCGAGCGCGTCGGCCACCTTGCTGCTGAAGCTGCCCTGCTGTTGGGTGCTGTTGAACAGTTGCCGCAGATCGACCCGTCCCTCGGCCATCAGCGCCATCCTCGGATGCAGGGTGGCAAAGGCCGCGGCGTAGCCGCCGTCGTTCACGCCGGCCATGGTTCCGTCGCCGAACGCTTGGTAGAGCCGGTCGTGGCCGTCGGCCTCCTGCACGGACAACACCACGGTGGTGCCCTCGGCCTTGGCCTTCGCGAGGGCATCCAGCAGCGGTCGATATGGCTGGTGCACCCGTTGTCCCGACTTGTCCTGCCCGTACTCGGTCGCCCGCATGTCCGGTTTGCCCAACTTGGGCGGCACCGCCTGGAGCTGCGCACCGGCCAGCACCGACTCCACCGAGGCGCCGGACTCCATCTGCCGGAGCGGGTCGAGGTACTCGTGCTTCAGCATCTTCACGTAGAACTGGGCATTCGCCAAGTTGGGCAGGTAATCCGACTTCTTTGTCGCCGGGGTCCCGTGACCTTTGTCGGTGGTCTGGTGAACGGTGACGTCGTACACCACCGGGACCCAGACGGTGACCAGGTCGCCTTCTTCGAACTTGCTGGTTTCAAGGCGGGTTCCGTGCGCGTCGGAGGTCTGTTCCTTGACCTGCTCACCGATGGAGCCGCCCACGCTGACGATGGCGCTGCCGGCGCCGCCGCTGGCGGTGACCGGCAGCAGATGGTTCCCGGTGGTCGACGACCGGGTGGCCTCCTGGCGTCGTTTGACCTTGCCGGTCTGGCCGTCGGCCAGCGGGTCGCCGACGAGCTCCCACGCGGTCGGTCTCGCGTGGATCACGACGGCCACGGTGGTGCGTCCGGTGCCGCGGGCGGCCATCGGCACCATTTCCAGACCGTCCTGGCTGGTCAGCCGCTCGAACGCGGCCTTGAGGGCGGTTGGTGTCAGCTGGGTCTCCACGGCCACCTGGTACTCAGCCATGCCGGCGACGCCCAGCACGTCAATCAGGTGCTCGCTGAGACGGTCGTAGAGCTGGTCAGTGACCTTTTCGCCCCGTCCGTGCGGGATTGCCGTCTCGACGACGGCCCCCTCGGGCATCTCGAAGCTGCGGTGCTCGGGGCGGCGCTGGTCGGGAGTCGGGTGGGCGGCGACGCCGGTGGACGGCGGGCCGATCAGCTGCCGTGGAACCATCGCGGTCAGCTGGGCCCGCAGCCGTGCCGGCTTCGCCGCGGTGGTGTGCTCCGCCGGAACCACCCGGTTGAGCTTCCAGCGCAGGCTCGTCATCGTCGCCGCGCCGGCGTTGTGCAGCCGGATCACCTCGGAGGTGAGGACCACGTTCCGCTGGACCAAAGCCTGGTCGAAATGCCCGCTCCGGTCCAGCGTGGTGTTCTCCTCGCCGCTCCCGGCCGTGACCTGGCGGGAACGGGCGGTGCGGATGCCACCGGACATCGTGGTGCCGTCGCTGTTTGCGTTCTTGCCTTCCACGCCCGCCGAGTACGTCGTGTTGTGCCCGGTGGACCGGTCGCGCCGGACGTAGTCGTAGGCCTGGTTCAGGCCGATCAGGTCCTCCTTG
>JAWWOY010001053.1:0-7479 GCA_033851195.1 Kribbellaceae bacterium
GACTGTCGGCAAGGCGTCGTGTCGGTACCAGGGCAAGGTGCTTCCCTGTTCAACCCCGGAGGGATTCTGGGATGCGGCGTCGGGTTGTTATCTGACGCCGCAGGACAAGCCGTCGACGTTGGGGAACCTCAAGGACATTCCGCCGGGGACGCGGTTCTACCGGTGCTGGCGGGTGTTCGACGTGGTGGATGGGAAGCCGCAGGGGTTGGCGGTGTTCGAGTCGATTCAGCGGAGATCGGGGCCGCCGGAGGCGATCGACCCGCGGGAAGCTGCTCGGCAGGTGGTCGAGACGATGAATTTCGTTGCGCCGCAGTTGGGGCTGTCTCCGTATGTGCAGAGTGCGACGCACGAGGCGATCGTGAATGTACCGATCTGGATGTGGGTGACCGACCCCGGCACTACGACGACAGGCCCGCAGACGAAGGAGGCCGCCGTCGGTGGTGTCGCCATCGAGGCCACCGGCACGGTCGATCGGATCGAGTGGTCGATGGGTGGTGGTGAGGTCGTCACCTGCAAGGGTGTCGGTACTCCGTTCGACCAGGCAGCGGCCCAGGGCAAGTCGTTGAAGCAGGTACCTGCTTCACCTACCTGTGGGCACAAGTACCGGAAGACGTCCCGATGTGAGAAGGGACAGACCTTC
The DNA here is from genome assembly GCA_033851195.1 of Kribbellaceae bacterium. Taxonomy (GTDB): domain Bacteria; phylum Actinomycetota; class Actinomycetes; order Propionibacteriales; family Kribbellaceae; genus Kribbella. The sequence continues at coordinate 641 of JAWWOY010001053.1, forward strand.
CAAGTCACCGCAACGGCCTTCTGGAACGTGCACTGGACCGGTGGTGGCACACAGGGCGACATTCCCCTGGAGTTCAGCCGATCCATTCCGTTGAAGGTCGTCGACCTACGCCCGGTGTTGGTGGCCCCAGACGGCGGCGAGGTCCCGGACAGTACTCCGATGCCTCGGGTTTGCGCCTAACTCCTCAGTCAGCGGTCGATCCGTGGCTGTACCCGCCACGGCACCGACGCCACCGCCACACCGTCTCGCCGCGTCATCGACCACGTGTTGCCCGGCCCTGCAGCACGGTGTGCCGCCGGAGACCTACGTCCAGAAGTTCACCAACCTGAAGTTCGAGCCGGCCGGTCTGACCGACGACCCGGACGTCCGGATGGCGCAGTCGATCATGGACTACATCTTCCGCCGCCTGGCCTTGGATCACCTGTCCTTCGACGAGCGCTCCGCGCTGGGCATCTACTCTGCCGAGGAGCGTTCGCGCCAACTCGACACCGGGTCGTACGACGCTCCGGTGGAGATGCCGGAGGCAGAGTCTTTGACGGCAGTGGACCCGATCGCGAAGAAGGTCGAGGCCGGGTCCCCACCGGGCACGTCGAGAATGGCATCAAGCTTGGGACAGTGGGTCATCGCCCAGCGGCAAGGCCACCGGATCGGCGAGTTGAATGCCGACCGGGAGGTCCGGAGACTGACCGCGCTACCCGGATGGGACTTTGACGGGCAGCCGACCCTTCCCATCGACATAGCCTGAGGCACCCGGTCAGCGAGAGGGGGCACCGCCGTGCATCCGGGGAACGTGCCTCGAACGCGGACCTGCTGATGGCTGTTGTAGGCGGTCTCACGCATCAGCGTCAGGGCCGTCGAGGCCAGCGCGCCGACGGTGGCGATCGGGATCGTGTTCGAGCTGGCGACCATCCTCAGCATTGACCTGTTCGGCACCGACCTCGGTTCGGATGCGTGAGTTGCTGGCGCGTGGCCGTGACCGGCTGGCGCTCCTGCCTGCCCGCGGCGTCAGCAGTCGACGCCGGTCGACGACGACTTCTGAGGCGACCGGCCAAGGTGCGCCAAGAACAGCTCTAAGAGCACGTTCGCCTTGGGGTGCGCCTGCCCGTGCCCAACTTCCACAACGATCCACACACACAGCAGCTAGCGACTGGGGAAAGCTATCGGTGTCGTCTGTGTGGTTTGGCAGGATCGGCACGTGACCGATGCATGGGTTCGCCCCGATCTGAAGACTGCTTCGACGGCCTCCCTGCTCGAACTCCACGCGGCGGTCATGACCGAGCTGCGAGCGCGAGAGGTGATCCGCACCCAGAACCCACCCGCCGGTGACTACGGGGAGTGGCTAGTCGTCCGCGGGCTCGGAGGCGACCTGGTGAAGAACTCGGAGAAGTCCTACGACGTCGCCAACGCCGAGCACGGCCACATCCAGGTCAAGACTCGGATGGTTTCGACGCCGGTCCGTCCAGCTCAACTGCAGACGTCGCCGTTCCGCTCCGACGGCTTCTCACACGCGGCCTTCGTTCAACTCGCCGACAGCGACTTCGCCGTCGTGCGGGCCAGCCTCGTGCCGGTTGACGTCGTGCGCCAGGTCTGGCGCGAACGCGCGCACGTGAACGGTCGGATCGTGATGATGACGCCTACGGTCATGGCACACCCGAAAGCCATCGACATCACGGGCCCACTGCGTGCGGCGGCGCTCGACGCCTGAACGTCATCGCAGACTATTGGCCGGCTCGCCCGCGCTGAACTGTCGACGGCTCCGAACACACTCGGAACCATGACCTCTCACGACCCGGACGAGCCATGTGCGAGCCGGTAGAAGTCCTTGAGGGATTCGCCCAGATGCTGGGTCCAGGCGGCTTTGGTCTCACGCGGTTCGCGGGGTACTTGAACTCGATCGCGGCGGCCGGCGGGCAGACCGCTTGTCCTTGCCGCGTCCGTCCCCCGGGCCGTCAAGTGCGCAGGCTTCGCTTGTCCGGCTTTGACGTGGCCCGCGCACCAGCACACAGACGACGGCCGGGAAAGGTCGATGACAGAGCCGACTGGTAATACGACGGTCCGTGAGGCGGCCAGACATCCAAATCGCTGAGGGGCCTCTGGTCGGTCGAGGACTGCGCCTGGGCCTGACAAAACCTCATGCAATAACTCTAGGTAACGCTGTGCCCGCGTTTAACGATAAGGGGCACGTGGGCGCCGAATGTGAGTGGTGCGGCGGTGCGGGGGCGCTGTCACAATAAGTCACGATCTCGTGGAGGACAGGAGCGGGCGGCCATGGAGGCACCTGTGCCGGGGACGGACGGCGGGGTGAGTTTGGGGGCAGACTCGGGGCTCTGTGAGCCGCTTTCGGTTAGGGGAAGGCGCGCCGTTGCAGTCCTGCGGGCGAGTAACCGCCGATGTAGTCCGTGGTCAGCGAGTGTCGTACCGGATGAGCGCAGAGCAAGTGGAAGGCAGGACCTAGATGAAGCATCTCGAGTTCGAGCTTGATGACCTTGCTGCAGTGAGACTTCTGCAGCTCTACGCCTACGCCGATGACCTGAGAAAGACTCTCGTCATTGAGCGAGGGCCGAAACGTGGAGCGCTCCAAGAGTTCGTACAGCAGACCGCGGAATGGTCAGCGGCGCTCGAACTGCCGCCTCACCTTCGATCAATCGGTCAATTGCAACTCGGTAACTTCCTCGTACGTGAGCTCGCTGCCTTGTTGCAGGAGCACAAGCCCCACATGAGGAGCGCATCGCTACCTCATGTCCTCCTTGATGCGGCCACATCGACTGAATGGCCTAAAGATGCGGCTTGGACAACGTCTCGAGAAGAGACGCTAGCGACGGCCGCGTCATTCCTTGACTCGTCGATCTCGACGCAGGACGTACGAAGCTTGGTCTCGGCGCACAAACGCAGTATGAAGAGGATACGCAAGGATTCGCTTTCTCCTCGCACCCAACTCGGCCTTGGAGCCGTGATGGCTGTTGGAGCCCTGCTCTCCGGCGGCGCGGTCAATGTCGTCGGGACTGCAGTTGGCACCCACCTTCTCGGCTACTCGGGTGCTGCTGCGACGAGCGCTGGGCTTGCGTTGCTTGGCGGAGGTAGCCTGGCTTCCGGTGGGTTTGGGATGGCTGGTGGCACGTTGCTGCTACAAACCGCGTCATTCGGTGCCAAGTCGGCCAGTCGGGCCTTTGTAGGCGGCATCATCGCCCGGCGGTCAGCGAGTTCGTTCATCAGCGAACTCGCCAAGCTTGACGTTCGCTGCCAACTTGAGCCGGGCCTGCAGCCACGCACAGTCGAATCGCTTTATGAGCTGAAGGCATCGCTCACGGAGGAGTGGCTGGGGCTTCGGCCAAATCCGGCGGAGCGACGCAGACGGATTGTTGACCGATTTCGCGGCACCGGTGAGGAGCGTTCGAGCCTCATGGATGCTGCTGCACGTCTGAAGGAGGAGCTTCCCACAAAGGAAGAGCGGAACCTGGCTGCTTCTATTCGGGCTGTCGACTATGAAATCCGGCACCTCGAAGCGCCCGAGTGGAAGCGACGGATGTCAACGGTTCCACGGTTTTTCGGCGCACCAACAATTTCCAAACTGCTTGACAGACTGTAGTAGTAAGGCGGGTGGAGTTAACGAAGTGCCCGGAGCCACCGGGGGTTTCATAGGCAGGCTGCGCGTTAGCGCTCGCGGGACGGAACTGGGGATACGGGCAGGAGCCTATTCACGAGCCTGATCACCTTTCAGGCATGCGTGATATCTGTGGAACCGGGGCTCCTGGCCAAAATTCGGACGACCAGATAGGCAGAGGTCAACTGGGTCTTGGGCCCGCCCGCTTGGCTGTCGGTTCCGGCATCGCGGGGTGGTGTTGGCGGTCATCGGAGTCTGCCCGCTCGCGGCCACCATGTCGCGACCGCAGTGATATGCACCTTCACGTCGTGAGAGGCAGCGCAGCTGACTGTCACTGATCGGCCAAGTAGGGGTCGGCCCAGGCGCTGATGATGCGGGCCGCGCGCTTCGCCTGGTTGCGCCCGGTCAGCAGGTGATCGGCGCCCTCCAGCGACACGAAACTGCGCGGGTGCCGGGCCGCCCGGAAGATCTCGCTCGCATTCGCGATGCCGACAGTGTTGTCGGTCGGTGAATGCATCACCAGCAGCGCCCGGTGCAGTGTGCGGATCTGCGCGTGCAGGTCCGCCGCGCGCACGTCCTCGATGAAGTGTCGGCGGAGGGTGAGCGCCTTGCCGCCGATCAGGAACGGTGCCTCACCGTCGGCGAGGATCCGTTCCACTAGCGCGTCGTAGTTGTGCTCAACGTGGCCAGGTTGGTATGGCGCGCCTATGCTCACCACCGCGCGCACCGAGTCGACGTGGTGGGCCGCGGCGATGACTGCCGCGCCGCCGAAGGAGTGCCCCACGACCAGCCGCACCTCGCGACCCGACTCATTCATGAATCGCACCGCCTGGGCGGTGTCGGCGACCTTGTGGGAAAAGGACCCATCGCCCCAGTCGCCCTCGGAATCGCCGAGCCCGAGATTGTCGAATCTGAGCATCCCGATGCCCTCGCTGGCCAGCTGCTTGCAGATCCGGCTGGCGGCGGGGCTCTCCTTGCCGAGGGTGAAGCCGTGCGAGAACACGCCCCAGCCACGGACCGGGGCTGCCGGGTGGTCGACCAGACCAGCCAGCTTGGGCCCGCTCGTGCTCGGGATCCAGACACGCTCGGCCACATCGGTCATCCTCCCAGACCGGGGACGCGTGCGTTGGCTGGCTACGGCACGGACAGCGGTATGTCAGTGCAGTGCCAGTGTCGTCTGACAGGGTTTCCGTATGGCACAACCACAGGTCCTCAACCTCGATGCACTCCGCGCCGCGCTTGGGCGCGCGCTAGACGCTGCCGAGGCGCAACTCGGTGGCGAGGTCGTTCTGGTCAACGACTACTACTGGCATCTGCCGGTCGAGTCCTCGTTCGACATGACCCAGGTAGGCGAAGGTTCGCGGCTACAGTCCGCTGGGGTGCTCCGACAGCCACTGTCGATGCCGGTCTCGCAGGCTGTTGCGCAGGGCCGGGGTGGCCAGCAGGACGTCCGCGCCGCCGTCGTACGGCGCCGTAGAGCCAGGCCAGATCGTACGCCGCGATGATCAGGTGGGCCATCTCGTCGTCGGCGACCCCGCGGAGAAGTCCGTCGAGACGACCGGGCTGCCAGGAGATGCGGTTGACGTAGGCGTGCGCGAAGGCGAGGACCGGATCCAGGTCAGGCCAGGACAGCACCGTCCAGCATTCGGCGTCCGGCAGCAGCACGTCCAAGACCGGGTGCCTGGGGCGCGGCACCGGGGTAAACGCCACCTCAACCGTGATCACGTGCAGATTTCCGGTATGCGCGCCGAGCTCGTCGAGGACGGTGTTGTGCCGGTGAAGGATCGTGGCGTACTCGGCAGGGGTATCGGCGTAGCGCTTCGAGCCGGGCAGACTGTGAAACCGCACCCATCGGTCGTTCTCCTCCTTCAGCAAGTGGCTGATCGGCACGACCTGCGGCCAACGAGCCTGCCAGGAGGCATGCAAGGCGTGGCTGCTGCTGCCTGGCGGCGGCCAGGTGTGAATCCCATCTGCGGGTACGGCCTGTCGCCCCGATGCGACAACTTGCCGCAGCGCGATGACGTACGGGTCGTCAGTTGGGGCATCCGGGTCGGCGTCGAAGACTGCGATCAGTTGGCCGCCGCGGACATAGTCGCGGTCCCATGACCAGCGATGGATCTCGCGCCAGATCCGCAGGTTCGGCTGTTCGATCTCCGGGCATGCCTCGGCTGGCGCGAGGCGTTCGATCGCGTTCGCGAGCTTGTTCTTGCCGAGGCGGACCGAACCGGTGGCGCCGCGCCAACCGGTGACCGTCGCCAGCACCGCGGCGGCCAGCAGGTGCTCGTGATCGTTGACACGCACGAAACTGATCTCGTCCGTACCCTCGGCGAAGCCGACACCATGCAGTGTCGGCCTTTCCCAGCCGAGGTTGCGCTCGAACCGCGCCAGCGCGTCGCCGATCTCCGCGACCGTCACCCATCCTGCTGCCATACAGAGATCATCGCAGGCAGTGGTTGCGGCCAGAGTCGTGTGGACGCCAGCTTGTCGTCGGGGGAGCGCGGATGGCGCCAAAGCCCGAGCGCACTCAATTCGGCAAATCCGGTAAACAACGAGCACACGCAGGCGAGGACAGATTCCCCATCGGCGTCGGATCCGGCGCCGATCGTGACTGCCGCCAAGCCGGACCGAACGAGACAGTTTCCGCCGCGTCCATGCCAAGACCACAAGTCACATTCGGTGACGAAGCTGACCGTCTCCGGGTAGCCGCTGCTGGCCGCGGGTGGGCAGATTCCGATGGCCGCCAACAACTCTGGCCGCGACCAGGCTCAGAACCGCGTATGGGATCACCGGTTCGGCTGCGCAGAGTCCCGATTATGAAGACATAATACGTGCTCAGCCGGCCCGGATCCTTTCGAACTCGCTCGCGCGATCGGCCGGCCACGGAGCTCGCCGTAGAAGGAGTCGCGTAGTCGAGCTGAAAGCCGAACCTTCCGCGGAAGTGTCAACGGTCAATTCAAACAGATCGAATAGAGTATGGATGTCGGCTCTGAGCAGTAAGCCGTTCGAGAGTGGTTGGTGAGCTCGCCGCGGTACGGCGCAATGCTTCGAGCGCGGGAACGCCGTTCAGTGGGCTGCGACTTTGGCGGCCGGTTCAGCGGCCGCCGCGGCTGTCGGGGACGGTGGTGGAGCGGCTGGTCGGGCTGGGCGAGTAGGCGCGTCTGCGGGAGCCGTCGCCGAGCGACGGACTGGCCTTTGCTGCGTGCGAGGCGGGGGCTTGGCCGCTGAACGCGGCATGCAT
>JAWWOY010001119.1:0-7515 GCA_033851195.1 Kribbellaceae bacterium
GCTGGGTGGCAAAAAACGTCGTCGCAGCGGGCCTGGCCGAGCGTGTCGAGGTGCAGGTCGCGTACGCGATCGGCAAGGCGGCACCGGTCGGACTGTTCGTCGAGACGTTCGGTAGCGAGACCGTCGATCCGGCCCGTATCGAGAAGGCCATCACGTCGGTCTTCGACCTGCGGCCCGGCGCCATCGTTCGCGACCTGGACCTGCTGCGCCCGATCTATGCGCAGACGGCGGCCTACGGCCACTTCGGTCGCACCGACGTCGAGCTGCCCTGGGAGCAGACCAACAAGGTCGAGGAACTGAAGGCTTCGGTTTAACGAGGCTCAGATCCGCCGATTCGCCAGTACCGGAAGTGACTCGCGTACGGCGTTCACTCTGTCGAACTCGAGGTCGACCGTCAGCAAGTCGGGTTCGGCGCCAAGCGATCCGAGCACGCCTCCATCCGGCGCCGCGACGAGGCTATGGCCGACACCCCGCGGGGCCGAACCGTGGTAGTCAACGGGCGGAGCCTGGTCACACGCCGCGACGAAAGTCGTTGTGTCGAGAGCGCGGGCGCGGGCGAGGAGTTTCCAGTGGTCGACCTTCCCCGGGCCCGCACCCCACGACGCCGAGATGACATGCAGTTGTGCACCGTTGTCGGACATCGTCTGGAATAGCCCCGGGAACCGGAGGTCGTAACAGATCGCGAAACCGACACGAATACCGGCAATGTCGACGACCAGCGGGTGCCGACCGGGCGCCACGGTGTCGGACTCGGCGAATCCGAATGCGTCGAACAGGTGGATCTTGTCGTAGTGCGCGTCGACTCCGGCGCCAGTCACGAGCAGTGTGTTGTGGACCCGTCCGTCGTCGGTAGGGGTGAACATCCCGGTTGCGACGGCGACGTCGGCCCGCTCGGCGATGGCGCGCACAGCGTTTGCCCAGGGCCCGTCGAGATGTTGCGCGATGTCGACTAGCGAAGCACCGCCGAAACACCGCATCATGGCCTCCGGGAACACCACGAATCGGGCACCGTCGGCCGCCGCGCGGCTGGTGTACTCGTCGATCGTCGCCAGGTTCTCGGCGGGGTCATCAGTGCTGGTCACTTGGGCGAGAGCTATTCGAATCGTCATCGTGATGTCTCCATGTATTGCTTCGTGCGACGGGTGAGGTATACAGAATGTATGCAGACAAACGGCGCTGGTCCCCCGTCCGGGCGAGAGAAGGCCTACGCCTACATCGTGGATCAGGTCCTTACGTTGCCGACGACCACTGGGTCGTTCCTCAACGAGCAGGAACTCGCGGCGCAGATCGGGGTATCGCGCACCCCGGTGCGTGAGGCCCTGTTGCTGTTGCAGGCCGAGGGATTGGTGGAGATGGTGCCGAAGCGCGGGGCGCGGGTACCTGCACTGTCGGGCAGGCAGATCGCCGAGCTGATGGATCTTCGTGGCGTGCTCGAGCGGCATGCCGCCGAGCGCGTGCTGACCGCGGGCAACGCGCCGGTCACCGCGATGCGCACCATCCTCGCCGAGCAGGAAGCCCTGGTGGACTCGGCCGACGAGACGGCGGCGAAGACGTTCATTGCATTGGATGGTCGTTTCCACCAGACGCTCATCGACTCCGCGAACAGCGAATTACTGGCCACGACGTACAGGGGATTGCGGTCCCGGCTGTCGAGGATCGGTCTCGCCGCCGTATTCGCGTCGCCGAATCGGCAGCGTCCGGTGTGTGCCGAACACCAGGCCATTGTCGACGCGTTGGACAGCGGCGACTTGGCCATGGCGGAAGCCAAGATCGACGAACATCTCGACATTACTTTGCAGATCCTGCTGCGGGCGTGAGTGTTTGGGCCATCTCGATGTAGTGCTCGTCCTCGGTGTCGTCCGGGTCACGACCGAGCACGAGGCCGGCAATGGTGACAGCCATGGCCACGCCGATGTAGATGACCAGCGGCACCCAACTGTCGAACTGGCTCAGCAGCCAGGTGAAGATCAGCGGGGCCATCGCACCACCGAACACACCCGCGATGGTGTACGCGAGAGAGGCACCCGTCGACCGCAGGTGAATGTCGAACTGTTCGGTGATGAAGGCGGCCTGTGGCCCGTACATGAAGGAGTGGAACACCAGGCCGATCGTGATGCCGACGACGACCATCAAGTACGACCCGTTGCTGATTGTCATGAAGAAGATTGCCGTCCAGACAAGGCCGCACACCGCGGAGACGCCGTACACGAGGCGCCGGTTGATGCGGTCTGAAATCGCCCCGGCAAGAGGGATTCCGATCAATTGGAACGCCGAGCCGATCAGGATCGCGACGAGCACCTCATTGCGCTGCAGGTGGAGGTGCTGTGTGCCGTACGTGATGGTGAAAACGGTGAACAGCGCGTAGAGGATGTCCGGACCGATTCGTGACATCACCGCGGCGATGAGCGGGCGCTTCTGATTCCGAAAGACCTTGGTGACCGGGGCATCTGGACGTTCACCCGACTCCTGCAAGGCCTTGAAGATCGGGGTGTCCTCGAGTGAGAGTCGGATCCACAATCCGAAGCCGACCAGCACTGCCGATGCCAGGAATGCGACACGCCAACCCCAGCTTTCGAACTGGGCCTCGGTCATCGACACGGTCAGCAGTGCCAGCACGCCGTTGGCGAGCAAGTTGCCTGCAGGCGGACCGATCTGCGCCGCCGACGCCCAGAACCCCCGCTGGCGCGGGTTGCCGTATTCGCTGGACAGCAGGACGGCGCCGCCCCACTCGCCGCCTACCGCGATGCCCTGAGCGAACCGCATGGTGACGAGGATGATCGGCGCGAGGACTCCGATTGACGCGTGGCTCGGGATCAGGCCGATCGCAAACGTCGTGACACCGATCAACATCAGCGTGATGACCAGGAGTTTCTTGCGTCCCACGATGTCGCCAAGACGGCCGAACACGAACCCACCGATGGGTCGTGCCACATAACCGACGGCGTACGTCGAGAACGCAAGAAGGGTTCCGGTGAGCGGATCCTCAGAGGGGAAGAAGACATGTGGGAAGACCAGCGCCGCCGACGCCGAGTAAATCGCGAAGTCGTACCACTCGAGGGCGGTGCCGGTGAGGCTGGCCGCGAACGCCTTGAAGAGTCCGGGTGGGTGCGCGGGGGGATGAGTACCGTCGCGCGCTTCGTGGATTGTCATGGCGCTCCTTGTGTTGTCGGCTGCTGATTGGTCGGTTTGAGTTCGGCGACCGAGGTGTGGCCTCGATCGCTGGAGTACCCCCAACGTGTTGTGCAACATATATACTTCATGTATACATGTTATATACGCAAGCCCTTGGGACAGATTTCTTGAAATTTTTCACTCACAACTCGCCAGGACCAGCGTCGTTCGCGGCGTTATAGGAGGCCACCGTGTCGCAACTCAGCTTCACCTTGCCCGACGGCTCGTTCGAGTCGGTCGACGTCACCGCGCTGCTCAATGCCGGCTACGCCGGACGCGATCAGGCCGAAGTTGCGTCGCACATCGCCGAGCTGGAAGCCCTTGGCGTGCCCGCCCCTTCGACCACTCCGGCGCTCTACCCGATCTCGCCGTACCTTGCCCAGCAGACCGATCACGTCTACGTCCAGCACGGTCGGACCTCGGGCGAAGCCGAGTGGGCGTTGATCCTCACCGACGACGGCGTGCTGATCACCGCCGCGTGTGACCACACCGATCGCGACCTCGAGGTGCACAGCGTTGCGTGGAGTAAGAACGCGGCGCCCGACGTCCTCGGTACCAAGGCATGGCGGCTGTCAGACATCGCCGACCGACTCGACGACATCGCGATCGAGGCGTGGGTAGGCCACGGCGACACCGTCGAGCTGATCCAGCAAGGCACGCTCGCCGATCTCCTCGCCCCCAAGTACTGGCTAGATGTGCTCACCGAGCGTGGCGACGCGCGCCCTGGCACTGTTTTGATCTCCGGGACGATCTCGATGCGCAAGGGTGTCAACCAGTTTGCGGACACCTGGAAGGTTGCGTTGACTGATCCCGCCACCAAGGACGTCATCAGCGTTGAGTATCGAACGATACCGATGCCCGAGCCGATTGGCTGACTATGGCGCCGAAGCTTAAGGCAGTCGTCTAGGCCCTAATGCCGACGACGCGGTAGAGCTCACACGGCTCGGAGATGCCTTTCAGGTCGGCACGCTCCGGATAGGTCGTGGAATGCCTCTGTCCGGTACGCCCGTGCCGCGTTTGTCGAATGGATCACGCGGCACATGGATCCGAGACGCTCGAAACACGCTGCGGCTTCGGCGTTCTCCCAGATGACGTCGATGTTTTGAGTAGCCCCGGGAACTCCGATCAGTGTCCGCTCGCCCGAGCCGAAGCACTGGTAGCCGATGCGTACCCCATCTGCGTCGGCGTATCGGGTTTCCGGGCGGGCAACCGTCACACTCGCAAACTTAGGAGTTGTCGGCGCTCGCTAAGCGGTAAACACGTAATCGTCGAGCGGGAAACGACGGCTGCGCCAGATCGCCTCGATGGTGCTGGCCGGCCGCAGCGGCACGTCGCCGTTCTTGTCGAAGTAGTAGCTGCGGGCCTGCTGACAGCTGTCCTGCCAGAAGATCTGCCGGTGCCGTTTGCGCATCATCTCGGCGAAGTAGCGGTCGTTGGCCTCCTGGGAGACCTCTACGCGGCGGGCGTGCGTCCGTCGAGCCTGCTTCAGACAGCGCACGATGTGGTGGGTCTGCGTCTCGATTAGCGCGAAGTAGGAATTTCCGACATAGCCGTACGGGCCGAAAACCATGAAGAAGTTCGGGAAGCTCGGCACACTGACCCCCTCGTAGGCCTGCAGCCGATTCTCTTCCCAATGCCGGCTCCATGACCAGCCACCGGGACCGGTGAGCGGATATGTCGGCATGTCGTCGGTGTCCATCACCTTGAATCCGGTCGCCAAGATGAGCACATCGACATCGCGGGTTTCGCCATCGACGGTCGCCACGCCCGACCCGGTGATCTTGTCGATCGGTTCCGTCACCAACTCGACGTTGTCGCGGTTGAAGGTGGACAGGTACGTGTTGTGGAAACCGGGTCGCTTGCAGCCGACCGCGTAGCGCGGCGTCAGCTTGTCCCGGACCTCTGGATCATCGACCTGCTTTCGCAGATACCCCTCACCGACCTTCGACATGTTCTTGGCCATCGGGTTGAGCGTGAAGAACTGCGCGGGCAGCGTGAATGTGAGTTCGACGTAGGCCTGGCTGAGCAGTCGCTGCACCGCGTGGCCACCGGGAAGCCGCATCATCCGCCGCGCCATGGGCGACAGCGGCACGTCGGGCTTGGGGAAGCACCAGATCGGTGTGCGCTGAAAAACGGTGAGGCGCTCCACAATTGGTGCGATCTCGGGGATGACCTGCACGGCCGAGGCGCCGGTCCCGATGATCGCGACCCGCTTGCCGGTCAGATCTTGCTTGTGGTCCCACCGAGCCGTGTGCATCGTCAGGCCTGCGAACGAGTCGACACCGTCGATGTCGGGCAGGTTCGGTGTGATCAGCACCCCGCTAGCGTTGACCAGGAACCGGGCCGTGACCGCGTCGCCGCTGTCGAGGTTGATGCGCCACAGGTTCTCGGCGTCGTCGAAGGCCGCACCGAGCACCTTCGTGTTGAACCGGATCTTCGGGCGCAGGCCATACTTGTCGACGCAGTGCTCGGCGTAGGCCTTCAGTTCGCGCCCGGGCGCGTAGGTGCGCGTCCAGTTTGGGCTCTTCTCGAACGAGAACTGATAGGAGAACGACGGAATATCAACGGCGATACCGGGATAGGTGTTCCAGTACCAGGTGCCGCCGGGTCCATCGCCCGCCTCGATCACCAGGTAGTTCCCCAGCCCCGCCTTGTCGAGTTTGATCGCGGTGCCGATACCGGAAAAGCCGGCGCCGACGATGACGGTGTCGTGGTCGGGCACAGTCATTGGGCCTCCCGTTTGTGAGCGATGACATGCAGTCCGTGCTTGGGCCGCAACGTCAACGTTGCTTCGAGTTCTACCGGATGATCGGGGCATACGTCGAATGTGAACCGTTGGCTCATGATCGCCGCCATCAGAACCATTTCCATCAGGGCGAAGCTCTGACCGATACAGATCCGCCGTCCGCCGCCGAACGGCAGGTAGGCCGAGCGCGGCCGATCCTTGGCGGCGTCCCCCAGGAACCGGGTCGGGTCGAACCTCTCCGGGTCAGGCCACCAGCGTTCGTCGTGATGGATGTGATGGGTCGGGATCAGTACGGTCGTGCCCTTACGGATGTGGTGCCCGCCGATGACGTCGTCCTCGACCGCCTCTCGCCCGATGGACCACACGGCCGAGTAATAGCGCTGGGATTCCTGGACGCACGCGGTGGTCCAGGGCAGCCGGGTCAGATCGGCGGCGGCCGGCCGTCGCGCGCCGAGCACCTCATCGATCTCGGCGAGCATCTTCTCGCGCGCATCGGGATTGATTGCCAACAGGTACCAGAGCCATGACATGGCGTTCGCGGTGGTCTCATGGCCGGCGAGCATGAACGTGAGCGCCTCGTCGCGCACCCTCTTCCGCGGCCAGGTTCCGTCGTCTGCGCCGAACAACACGTTGAGCAGGTCGGCCGATTCGGTGGGGTGGGCGAGCCGGTCGTCGAGCACGTCGTTGACCGCTTGGTCGAGCGCCAGCGTGATCTTTTGTGATTCCCGGAACGGCGGCGGCAGTGGCACCCCGGCGAATGTGAGCCACATCAATGCCTTGTAGACGGGTCGGGGCATCAGCCCCCACAGACCCAGCCGGCCGAACTTCTCGCTGCGTCGCAACCCGCGGGTGGCCAGGTCGTTCATGCTTCCGACGAGCGGCCCGAAGTCCTGGCTGAACAGCGCGTTCGCCACGACCCGAAGCGTCGCCTCCACCATGAGCTCGTGCATGTCGAACGTAGGCGCCGAGCCGAGGTCGGCGGTGACGCGCTCGATGGGTTCGATCATCGGGTCGACCATCTCGTTGAGGTGGCGCCGCGCAAACGTGGGATTCAGGGTGCCTCGGTGAGCGGCCCAAGAGTCGCCTTCATCGGTCAGCAGATTGATTCCCGCCGCGGCTCGGATCGGTTCGTAGTCGTTGGACTTGACGTATTTCAGCCTGGCCCGGTGCAGCACGTGGTCGACGTAGTCGGGATGGGTAATCGAGACGAAACGTCTTCCGGCGCAGCGGAATCGGGCGATGTCATGCCCGCGCGTTCGGCCGAGAAAGCCGTCGCTGGCGTCGAATCCGATCGTGATCGCCTCGCGCGACATCGTCATTGTAGAAAGCCGCGCCGCCGGTGCCGCCATGACTCAACGGTAGGAGTGACACGGCGCGATCGGAATGGGACTATCGGACAGACAGTTGGGAGTTTCGGACATGGCTTCGACGACGTGGTCGCCCGACCTCCGGCGCCCGGTCTACGCGACACGGGTGTTGTGCGAGGTCGCCAACGAGCGCGGAGTCGCGACATCCGAGATCCTCGCGGGCACCGGGATCGGGCCGGCTGACCTCAACGATCCCGAGGCGTTGGTGGCGGCGTCGGATGAGATCGTCGC
>JAWWOY010001063.1:0-3505 GCA_033851195.1 Kribbellaceae bacterium
GAACAATGCCGGCATCAGTTGGCCCGTGCCGCATGCCGATCTCGAGGCGCTGACTGGGGCCGACTGGCGGCGGCTGATGGAGGTGAACCTCATCGCTCCGTGGCTCCTCTGTACGGCAGCGCTGCCCGCGCTGCGGAAATCGCCGCGCCCGGGCGGAGGAGCCATCGTCAACGTGACGAGCCACGCCGGGGTCCGTCCGAAGGGCAGCTCGATCGCCTACGCCGCGAGCAAGGCGGCGCTGAACCATGTGACGAAGTTGCTCGCCGCGGCCCTCGGGCCTGACGTCCGGGTGAACGCGGTCGCGCCCGGGCTCGTCGACACGGCGATGACCAAGGACTGGGTCGAGGCCCACGACCTGTGGAACTCCAGCAGCCCGATGCGCCGGCCGGCTCAACCGTCGGACGTCGCCGACCTGATCGCGTCGATCCTGAGCAGTTCCTATCTGACCGGCGAGGTCATCCTGCTCGACGGCGGCCTCAACCTCCGCTGACCTGTCGGTGGCTGCTTCTACGATCGGCGACAGTGGCGGGTGCGGCCATCGCGCTGCCGTTCGGCGCCGTCATCGAGCAACGGCGCAAGCGACCGGTGATGATCGCGGCCGACCTGGTCCGGTTCGTCGCGCTGGCCAGTGTGCCGGCGGCCGCGGCCCTGCACCTGCTGACCTACGGTTCGAGTCGACCACCTGGATCACGCTGAGCGTCGGAGCTCCGCTCGGCGGCGGGCTGATCAGCCTGGTTGGGGCGACCGTGACGCTGGCGATTGATGCGGTCTCGTTCCTGCTGTCAGCACTGGGCGTACGACGGATCCGTGGACCTGAGCCTGTCCCGGAGCAAGCTTCGCAGAAGGTGGATCTGACGTCCGGCTGGCGGTACATCTTCGGTCATCGTGGATTACGTTCGCTGTTCTGGAACTCGCAGTCGTTCGGTGGGCCGATCATGATGGCGTCGCCGCTGCTAGCCGTGCTGATGCTCCGGGAGCTCGGGATGACGCCCTGGCAGTACGGCGTGGCGCTGGGTGCGCCCTGTCTGGGCGCTGTCCTGGGCGCCCGGCTGGCGCCGTTGCTGACCAGGCGGTTCGGGCTGCACCGGGTGCTGATCGCCTTTGGTGTGCTGCGGACTCCGTGGCTGCTGTTACTGCCGTTAGCCCCACCAAGTGTCGCGGGGATGGTCGTGATCGTGCTGGCCCAGACCGGTTTGATGCTGGTCGCGGGATTCTGCTGCCTGGCCAGCGCGTTCATCCTGCCCTGGCGAGTGGCCAGTCCTAGACCAGTTCCATTGCCTGAGCCAGTCTGACGATGTTGCCCATCACGCCGTCGTTGTGCGCGTCCAGGTAGGCGATGGCCTCAGCCGGGGGCAGTACGAGCACCTCGACGACCTGCTCCCCGTCGGGCGGGTTGGTCGGCGGCTGGTCGACCACCACGTCGGCGACCGCGTTCAGCCAGTACGACACCGGGTGTGGAAGATGCGGCCGGTACGGCGCCGGCCGGCGGTGGTCGGCGCGGTGCGCGCCCAGCCAGGTCAGTGGACCGATGATCCGGGCCCCGGCTTCCTCGAGCAGTTCGCGCCGGGCGGTCTCCTCGATCGGCTCGTGCGGTTCTCGGGTACCGCCGGGCAGGAAGCGCCAGCCGAGATCATTGCGGCAGACCACGATGCCGCCGTCAGTGCGGCCGATCACGTGCACGTTGCTGACCAACTCGTCCGGGGGCTCGTCCATCGAGTACCGCACGTCCAGGTCGCCCCACTCCCAGACCGTTGGTGCGAAGAGTGCCGGGAACCGTTCGGCCCAGGTCTGCATGGTCCTCATCGTCCCTTTCCGGGTCAGCGGCTAGCTCCCGTGAGGATAGTCAGCTGCGGTACCGTCCGCGCATGGCCGCCGATCAACCTCCCGAACGAGCCCAGCGGTACACCGCGCGAATCTATTGGACTTGCGCCGGACTGACCGCTGCCATCGGCGCCTTCCTGGTGGTCGATGTGCTGCGCACGGCCCACAACTACCACCCAGCGGCCTGGGTCGGCGTCGCACTCTCCGCGCTCGCCATCATCAGCCTCGTCATCGTCTACGCCGGGTGCGCGGCCGGTCGATTCCACCTGGATCAGCGACTGGCAGGGAAGGTCACGCTGTTCCAGGCGACGGCCGTCTGTCTGGCGGTTGCGGTCGGCGCCGACATCCTGATCCCGGCCCGGAACACCGGAGGCCTGGCCCTGCTGCTGCCGTGGGGCATCAGCTACTGGCTGCACAACCTCAACCGCCCCACCGACTGATCGCAGGCTGTCTCCGGCGCTGGACCTCAGCCCAGGTGGGCGCGCAAGTAGTCGATGTCAGCCTTCTGACCGTGGTCGCCGTTCGGCGTCTCGACCACCACCGGGGCACCGGCTGCCTTGACCACGGCGATGATGTTCGCCGGGTCGATCTCGCCCTCCTCGAAGTTGCTGTGCCGGTCCGCGCCGGAACCGAACGTGTCCCTGGATCCGTTGGCGTGCACCAGGTCGATCCGGCCGGTGATGCCGCGAACCCTCTCCACCACGGTGGACAGCTCCTCGCCGCCGGCGTGGAAGTGGCAGGTGTCCAGGCAGAAGCCGACCCGGTCGACGTTCTCGTTGCCGGACGCCTGGACCGCCTCCCAGAGTCGGGCGATCCGGTCCAGGTGCCGGGCCATCGCGTTATCGCCGCCTGCGGTGTTCTCGATCAGCAGCGGGACCGGCAGGTCGGCGCGCTCGATGCATTTGCGCCAGTTGTCGAAACCGGCCTCCGGGTCGTCACCCTTGCCCACATGGCCGCCGTGCACGATGACGCCCTTGACGCCGACCTCGGCCGCCTTGTCCAGCGTCTGCTGCAGCAGTTTGCGGCTGGGGATCCGGATCCGGTTGTTCAGCGTTGCGACATTCAGCACGTACGGCGCGTGTACGTACAGGTCGACGCCCTTGGCCTCGGCACGCGCCTTCAGGGCGTCCGCGCCGTCGGCGTACGAGACCTTCGGCCCCTTCCAGCCTTGCGGGTCGCCGAGGAAGAACTGGACCACGTCGGCACCGCGATCGGCCGCCTCGGCGAGCGGGTCTTCCTGATCGACATGCGCACCTAGTTTCAAGCTCATCCAGCTACCCTATGACCGCGCGCCGACAATTCATCAAGCCGAGCCGATGATCCTCAAGGCCCGGGGTGAAGGGCAGTTTCCGTCTGCTGTCCGGGTCGGGATCGGCCAGGCGCTGCCGCTGCCGATAGTGGTCGCCTGACGCCGGGTAGTGCCGGCCGCACAGGCCGGATCGAGGTCGCGAAACAGACCTGTGGATGAGTGGTCGGTAGCACACGGCGACGCTGGTATTCTTTCATCGACGCCCGGTCACCTGACCGGGCTCATTTCTGACCGCCGACGGCAATTGCCGGCGCGAAGTGACCCGCATCGCCCTCCTGCCACGGAGAGACCGTGGCCGCCAAGTCCGAAGGAGGTGGAGTTCGCGCATGCGTCGTTATGAAGTCATGGTGATCCTCGACCCTGAGCTCGAAGAGC
>JAWWOY010001072.1:0-3199 GCA_033851195.1 Kribbellaceae bacterium
AGGCGGAGGGTGTGGGATTCGAACCCACGATGACGGTCACCCGCCATACCGGTTTTCAAGACCAGCGCACTCGGCCACTATGCGAACCCTCCAGGCGCCCTGCCCTGGTGAACCGAAGCAGGCTGCCGATCGTCGAGGATACCGCGCCCCCCTCCTCCGGTCGCTCTCGCAACCCCCACCCGGGCGTACTGCTGTCCGCAGAATCCACTGTCCCCGCTCCTCACACGCAGGTACTGTCAGCCCCGGAGACGAGCGCAAGAGCCGCTCGACAGGAAGCAGCAGAGAACTGGAGGTGGGTGGGATGGCTCAGTTGTCGGCGAGGCCGATTCGTGTCGCCTGCCCATTCTGTCGTCGTGCCCTCCTGGAGCTCTTCCTATGCGATTCCTCCGTTCTGTCTTCCTTCCGCCCGAGCTAGGCCTGGATTTTCGCAAGATCTGGACTGCCGCCGCCATCTCCAACCTCGGCGACGGGGCGATGCTGGCGGCCGGGCCGCTGCTGGTCGCGTCCCTCACCTCCGAGCCTGCCGCAGTCGCAGCGGCGGCCTTCATCCAGCAGTTGCCCTGGTTGTTGTTCGCCTTGTTCAGCGGGGCCCTCGTCGATCGCCTCGACCGGCGACTCATGGTTGTTGTCGCCGACTCGCTCCGCGCTGTGGTGCTCGGCGCGCTCGGCCTCGCTGTCCTACTCAACAGCTCCCCGCTGTGGGCTGTATACCTGACGTTGTTCCTGCTCGGCACCGCCGAAACACTTGCTGACAACGCGTCCAGTGCCTTGCTCACGACGACCGTGCCCAAGGAACACCTGGGCAAAGCCAATGCCCGGCTGTATGCCACCTACACGGTCGGCAATCAGCTCGGCGGACCTCCGATCGGCGCTCTGCTGTTCGCACTGGGAGCCGGCGTCCCTCTCGTGCTCGATGCGGTCACCTTCGCCGTGGCAGCTGCACTTGTCGCGCGGCTCAGCGCCCGACCGACACCTGTCGATCAAGCAACCGACCGTACGCCGCTGCTGCGGGAGGTGCAGGAGGGCGTGCGATGGCTGTGGAACCACTCGGGCGTGCGAACGCTGGCGTTATCCATCCTGGTCATGAACATCACCTTCTGCGCAGCCTTCGCGACCTGGGTGCTCTACGCGCGCGAGCAGCTCGGGCTGTCCGACGCACAGTTCGGCCTCCTGATCTCTGCCGGCGCGATCGGCGCACTGGTCGGCACACCCGTCTACCACCTACTCGAACCACGGGTCGGCAGTCTGACGCTGCTCCGAACCGGGCTCATCGTCGAGACACTCACGCATCTGGTCCTCGCGCTGACCCGGAATCCGTGGGTAGCCGGGGCCACCATGGCCGTGTTCGGGGTCCACGCGATCGTCTGGGGCACCGTGTCGACGACCGCCCGGCAGCTCGCCACACCGGACGCGCTGCTCGGCAGGGTCAACAGTGTCTACCTGCTGGCAGCTGTGGGAGGCGCCGCGCTGGGGTCGCTGCTGGGCGGCGTACTGGCTCAGCAGTTCGGGCTGACAGCACCATTCGTGGTCGCCTTCGTGGCGATGGTGGCGGTGACCGCGGTTGCCTGGCGTCCACTTCAGCACGTGTCGGTGCGGGCGTCGGCGGAGACTCCGCAGGCCTGAAAAAGGTTGGGCGCTCTCGGTCGCGGGTTGCTAGTCTCGACGGCCGAGAGCCCCAACTGTAGGCGGGGAAAGCCCCCGGTGGAGTGGTCTCGCAGCGCTTGCTGCGGGTGGGCCGAGTCCTTACTGATCGGAGCACCCCGTCATGCCCACACTCGCGTCACTCGGCCTCCCGGAGGTCCGCGGCCGGGTTCCCCTGCTGGCCGGATTGGCCATCGACTCGTTCGGCGGCGGCTGCGCCGGACCCCTGTTGCTGCTCTTCTTCACCCGGGTCGCGGACATCCCGCTCGGTGCCGCCGGACTCACCATGACGATCGCGACTCTGTTCTCCGTTGCAGCACCAGCGGCCGTGGGCGTGGTGATCGACCGCGTCGGGCCGCGGAACCTAGTGATCGGCGCCCAGTTCGCGCAGGGGCTGGCCTTCATCGGCTTCTTCTTCGGCCGCTCACTGTGGCTGCTCTTCCTGTGCACGCTGATCGCGACCACCGGACAACGCGTTTTCTGGTCGTCGATCTTCAGCCTGCTGTCGGACGTCTCCGAGCCGAAGGAGCGCGACCGCTGGTTCGGGCTGGGCGGGATGATGCAGGCGGGCGGCTTCGGACTGGGGGCGCTGGCGGCCGGTGCCCTGCTCAGTTTCGACGGCGATGCTCCGTTCCTGATCGCGATCGCCGTGGACGCGATCAGCTTCTTCATCGCCGGTTTGCTGCTGACCCGGATTCACAGCGCACATGATCCGCGTGCGGCGCAGGACAATGGGTCGGCGCCGCTGCTGCGGAAGGACAGGCCGTTCCTGGTGCTGATCGGCGCCAACTCGGTGCTGGCGCTGTGCACGATGCTGATGGGTGTCGGACTACCCGTGTACGTCGCTGAGGCGCTGCCTGCGCCGAAGTGGATCGTCGGAGTCCTGCTGGCCGCGATCTCCGTCGTACTGGCTACCGGCCAGACGCTGGTGGTGCGGCACACCGAACGTCGTCGCCGGACGAACGTGATGGTTCTGGCGGGTCTGCTCTGGGCGGCTTGGGGTGTGCTGATGGCCAGTCTGTTGCACATCCCGGCCGGGCTGGTCGTTCCCGGTCTAGTGGTTGCCACGCTGGTCTTCGCAAGTGCCGATGTTCTGCACGCCGCGACGTCCAACGCGCTGGCGGCTGCGGTTGCTCCGGATAAAGGGCGTGGAAAGTACCTGTCCTACTGGCAGTACTCGTTCACGCTGTCCAGCGTGGTGGCGCCCGCCTTCTTCGCCCAACTGTTCGACCGGCGGGCGGAGTATCCGTGGCTAGCGATCTCCGTTCTTGCGCTCGCGGCAGCCGGCACCATCGTGGTCCTGGAGCGAGTGCTGCCCGACGCGACCGTTCGTCGCTCGTAGGCCCTTAAAGACCGTTCTCCGCAAGGGTTCCTGGCCCTGATCCGCCCTGGGTAGCTGAGGTGTCAACAGTGCTTGCATGCTTCGAACAGATGTCCTATGTCGCTTAGCGTGGATATAGTCAGCGGAGGCTGGGTGCGCCTTTGGGGTCGGTGTGCTGGCGCTGGTGGGGGGCGTGGCCGTGGTGGCGGGTGAGGTGGTCGCGGATGAGTTCGGCCC
>JAWWOY010001066.1:0-4366 GCA_033851195.1 Kribbellaceae bacterium
TCGGCCAGTAGGAACGGGTTGCACACAACCGTCAGGTGGTTTGCGACAGCGCCACAGAGAGGCCGATCGCCACGGCCATCACGAACATCTCGGTCCCGACCAGCCGCCAGAAACCACCGCTCGTATCGGTGAGATTGCCGATCGTGTGGTAGCGGTGGAAGCTGCCACCGATGATCAGGACGATGAACAGAGCCGTCTTGGCGATCAGCAGACCGCCGTACGCATCGGAGGTCAGTACCTTCAGCACCGCGTGGAAGCCACCACCCGCGGCCGCGAGCCGAGCGGCCGCACTGGTGACGCCGCTGAGCAGCAGGATGATCGATGACGCCAGCGCAACCTGGCTGAACCGCGACAGCACCATCGGCAGTCCGGACCGGCTGGCCCGCCCGTAACGGACCAGGCCGGCCAGGCCGCCGATCCAGGTGGTGGCCGCGATGACATGGATGACGAGCGCCGCACCAGCCAGGACGACGTACGACTCGTTGCGGGGGAAGGCGGTCACCGCGGGCGGGATGAGTGCGGCGACCGCGACGAGAACACCCAGGCCGGCGTCCGACGACGAATTGGCGCGACGGATGCCGATCGCGAGCGCGGTGACCAGGATGCCGGTGATCAGCAGGGCCTTGACCTCGGGGAGGCCCAGCGCCTCATCGACGCTGAACCGGAGCAACGGGACCGGGCTGCTCAGCAGAACCGATGCTGTGACGACGGCTCCGGCGAAGGCCGCGAAGGCCCAGAGAGCAGCCGACTTGCTCGCATCGCGGATCGCCCGCCGGCCCTGCTGTCCTAAAGGTCCACCGTCGGTGCGCAGCAGCACTACTGCGGCAAGCAGAGCGCCGGCACAACCGACAGTCGCCAGCATGGACATCAGCCCGAAGAGAGGCAGCAGCCACGACACGAACAAGCCCGGGCCGGTCAGCGCCAAGCTGTCGCTGGTCGGTTCACTGTTGGCGGCATACAGCCCGATCAGCAACGCAGCCGCGGCCACCACGGCAACAGTCACCCCGCCGACGACCAGACGCCCGGGCACCCGGTGCCGGGCGGAGCGGGTCGCGGTCACAGCGCGTTCCCGGCCTCGGCACCTTGGTTGGACACGGGCACACTATAGGTGAGCTATTTAACAGGGACGAACGCCGACACGAGACCGTAATCCACGGGTGACAACCGAGTCCGCCGCCCAGGCCGTTGCCATCGGCATCGACCTGCTACACGCCTTACCGGTCGGTCGCGGGACCGACACGGCCGGTGGCCTGGCCACTGCTGTCAGTCGACTGGTCAGTCGCTTCCGTCGGCGTCGCAACGCTGGACGGGTCGGCGGGCTCCGGTGGGACGTCCGCACCGGCGGCCGGATCGAAGTCGATCTTCTTCAACTGCTTGCCCATGTTGCGCCACAGCAACACAGTGGCACCGCCGAGTGCGAGCACGATCAGCAGCGCCACCCATCCGGGCTTCACCGTGTTCGGGTCGATCTCGATCAAGGCCATCGCAATCACGTTGCCAGTCTCTCACCGTTCGGTCCCGCCGTCAGCGCACCCCCGCGAAAAGGTCGTCCTCGGGCAGCTCTGACTCCACCACGCTGCGCGCCAGTTCGTAGTCCTCGGTCGGCCAGGCCGCCTTGTGCACCTCCAGCGGTACGGCGAACCAGGCGCCGTCCGGGTCGATCTGGGTCGCATGCGCCAGCAGCGCCCGGTCCCGGACCGCGAAGTAGTCCGAGCACTCCACCCGAGTGGTGATCCGGCGCTCGTTCTCGGGGTCCGGCTTCCAGTCCTTCAGCCGGTCGGCGTACGGGGACTCCAGGCCGCGGGCCTCCATCGCGTCGTGCAGCGCCTTCATCCGCTCCCGGTGGAAGGTGTGGTGGTAGTACAGCTTGAGCGGCTGCCACGGTTCGCCCAGCCCGGGGTAGGCATCCGGGTCACCGGCTGCCTCGAACGCGGCCACCGTGATCTGGTGGCACATCACGTGGTCCGGGTGCGGGTACCCCCCGTTCTCGTCGTACGTCGTGACGACCTGCGGGCGGAACTCACGGATCAGCTTGACCAATGGCGCGGCGGCGTCCTCCACCTTCAGCGCCGCGAAGCAGCCCTCCGGCAGCGGCGGCGGCGGATCGCCCTCGGGGAAGCCCGAGTCGACCCAGCCGAGCCACTCCTGCCGGATGCCGAGGATCTCCCGTGCCCGGTCCATCTCCTGCCGCCGGATCTCGGAGATGTTCGCCAGCACGTCCGGGCGGTCCATGTTCGGGTTCAGGATCGAACCACGCTCGCCACCGGTGCAGGTGGCGACCATCACGTCGACCCCCTCCGCGACGTACCGGGCGGTCGATGCCGCGCCCTTGCTGGACTCGTCATCGGGGTGGGCATGGACATGCAGCAGACGAAGATCTTCGGTCACAAGACACAATGGTCCCTGAAGCCCGAGGAGAACCTGTGACCGACCCACATCAGGCTGTGCAGACCGACACCGGACGCACCGACCTGGCCGCCCGTTACGGACGTCCGAACCGCGCCCACAAAGCGCTCGTGGTGGGCATCGTCGGCGTGCTCGCGTTGACCGGACTGGTGTGGCTGTTGTGGGTCGCGTACGTGCAGTCGAACCCGCCTGTCGCGTCCCGGCTGCAGGCTTTCAAGATCACCTCGCCGACCACGGCCACGGCCACGATCCTGGTCGAGCGCACGAAGGACGTCGAGGCCAGTTGCAGGCTGCAGGCCAAGGCCGCGGACTACTCCATCGTCGGCGAGGTGACCCTGACCGTGCCTGCCAACTCCCCGCGCAGTCAGACCCTCGGGGCCACTGTCACCACCCAGCGCGACGCCACCTCGGTGGTACTGGTCGGCTGTACCACCGCCGACTCCCACCGCCCGCACTGATCCCGCGGAGGCAAACGATTGCCTCGCGGTGTCAAGGGGTTCGAGAAGGCGCAGAACTGTGGGGTTCGGGGCCCAAACTTGCTAGGCTCATTGGATTGGTCGCCGTCGACGACGGCGGCCAGAGGTATTTGGCAGCCTTCTTACCGGTCGGCCCGATACCTTGCCCGACCCCTACCGATCCCATCGACGCAAGGAGCAGCCCGTGACGCAGAAGATCGGTGATGGCGTTGTCTGGCTGACGCAGGACGGTTACGACCGGCTCAAGTCCGAGCTGGAGTACCTGAGCGGCCCGGCCCGCGCCGAACTCGCCGCGAAGATCGGCGAGGCCCGTGACGAGGGCGACCTGAAGGAGAACGGCGGCTACCACGCCGCCAAGGACGAGCAGGGCAAGTCCGAGGCCCGGATCCGGCAGCTCGAGGACATGCTGCGCCGCGCGCAGGTCGGCGAGACGCCGAAGGACGACGGCGTTGTCGAGCCCGGCATGAAGGTCTCCATCAAGTTCGCCGGTGACGACGAGGTCGAGACGTTCCTGCTCGGTTCCCGCGAGTTGCTGGTGCTGGACTCCTCCGTCGATATCGACGTGTACTCGCCGCAGTCCCCGCTGGGTGCGGCGATCCTGGGCAAGCAGAAGGGTGACAAAGCGACCTACGAGGCGCCGAACGGCAAGGACGTGACGGTCGAGATCGTCGCCGCCAAGCCGTTCACGGGCTGACCCCGCGGCACTGAGAACGCCCCGGCGCCCCAGGCGCCGGGGCGTTCCGCGTTCAGCGGCTGGTGGCGCGCCGGTACTTGCGAACGGCGAATGGCGCGAAGACAACGATGATCAGCGCGCACCACATCAGGCTGAGCCAGACCGGGTGTTGCGCGGGGAACCCGTCCGGGCTGGCGAACGGCGACGGATTGCCGAACAGGTGCCGGCAGGCCGCGACGATGGACGAGATCGGATTCCACTCCGCCACCGGTTGCAGCGCACCCGGCAGATTCGGCGTCGGCACGAACGCGTTGGACAGGAACGTCAGTGGGAACAGCCAGATCAGCCCAGCCGACGAGGCCACCTCGGGACCACCGACGGACAGTCCGATCACCGCGCCCACCCAGAGCATCGCGAAGGCGAACAGCAGCAGGATCGCGAATGCGGCCAGCGCCTGGCCGAAGCCATTGTGCCAGCGCCATCCGACGATGAAGCCGCAGATCACCATGATCAGCATCACGAAGGCGTTGAAGACCACGTCACCGATCACCCGGCCGGCGATCACGCCCGAGCGTGCCATCGGCAGCGAGCGGAACCTGTCGATCAACCCCTTCGACATGTCGTCGGCCAGCCCGACACTGGCAGACGCGACCGCGAAAGCCATCGTCTGCGCGAAGATGCCGGACATCAGGAACTCCCGATAGGCCCGCGCCCCCGGGAACCCCGGGATCGGGATCGCGTTGCCGAACACGTAGGCGAACAGCAGCACGAACATGATCGGCTGGATGGTCGCGTAGATCAGCATGTCCGG
>JAWWOY010000723.1:0-8726 GCA_033851195.1 Kribbellaceae bacterium
TGAGGCCCGAGGCGCAGTTGTGGTACACCGTGTTGCTGATCATCCGCCCACCGGTGACGTTGAAGTTGTCGATCCCGTGGTCACCGTTGTTGAAGGTGAGGTTGAGGGCGGCGAGGTTGTTGTTCCCACCGGTGTAGAACTGGATCCCGGAGTCCTCGTTGTTGTGAGTGGCGTTGCGCAGCACGGCGTTTCCCGGCGCGGTGACGAGGATGCCGTTGGCGTTGCGCCGCCACCCCTCCGCGTTGTAGCTCGCCGAGTTGCCCCACACAGTCGTGCCGGTCGTACCGCTGGCAAGAATGATGCCGCTGCCGTTGTTGTGGTGGACGTTGTTGTAGCTCACGACGGACGCGGTGGTGCCACGAACGCCGATGCCCGGGGCGGTCTGGCTCTGAGCCGGTCGACCGGCTCCGGACACTGTGTTGTTGGTCACGATGATGTGATTGCTGTTCAAGACGTTGATGCCGTCAGCAACAGTTCCCGAGAACCTCAGGTAGGACAAGGTGATGTAACCGAGGCCGGTGATGTTCGCGCCGTAGGTCAGCCCGGCACCGATGATCGGGGACCGCCCGGGCCAAGCGGTGATGTTGATCCGCGCTGTGGCGGTTCCCGACGCGAGGGGCCTGATCGTCTCGGCAAAGACGCCCCAGCCGATATACAGCGTGTAGCCGGCCCTTGTCCGGCTGACACCTTTCGTGATCGTGCAGAACGGTCGCGCGGCCGTGCCCGGCCCGGCGTCGGAGCAGGAGCCCATGGTCTTGTCGACGTAGAAGGCGAGCGGGGCGGCGTGCGCGACGGATGGGTTGGCCAGGAACGCGGCCGGCAAGATGCCGATGGCAAGGAGAGCCGGGATCCGTAACCGTCTCCTGGTGGCCGGGCCCGATCGGGGTCCGGGAACTTGCTGTGACATGGTGACCACTCCCCGTTGATCTGGGTTACTTTGCTTCACGCTATGGCCGCGGGTCGGCCGTCGGCATCCCACAATCGGCGTAACATTCCTGCCCCTCCGGGGTGAGGGGACCACGCACGAATCCCACCGTCCGGCCAGCCGCCGCGTAGCCGGTCGACTGACAGGATGGTGGGAGGCGAGGCGGAAGGAGTATCGGATGCTGACGTGGTCGGGCCTCGCGGCCGCCGTGCGGCCGTGGGGTGTGCGGGGCCGGTCCACGGCCGCGGCCTTCGTCGTCGTCGCCGCCGCGCTCGCCATCGGTGCTGCGGTTCTGCTGCTGCTGCTGCAGCGGGCCTTGATCGCCAGCGTGGCCGACGCAGCCGATGGCCGTGCCGCCGAGGTGGCGGGTCAGGTCGAGGACGAAGGTCAGAGCGGGCTGCCGAAGGATCTGCGGGAGAACACCATGCCGAGTCAGTTGATCCAGGTAGTGGACCAGCAGGGCCGGGTGATCGCCAGGTCGTCGGCGCGCGCCGGTGAGAAACCACTCACCACGCTCCGGCCGCCGTCCGGGCAGGTCGTCAGCAACGAGGTCGGCAAGATGCCGCTCCTCGACGACGACAATCCGTACCTCATCCTCGCCCGCGGCGCGGACTACGAGGGCGCCCGGTTCACGGTCATCGTGGCGTCGTCCATCGAGACCCAACGGGATACGGTCAGCACCGTCGCGGAGTACCTCCTGGTCGGCTACCCGATGCTGTTGTTGTTCGTCGGTGGCGCGACCTGGGTGCTGGTCGGCCGGGCGCTCCGTCCGGTGGAGCAGATCAGGTCCCGCGTCCACGGCATCGGCACCGGCCAACTGGCCGAACGGGTGCCGGTCCCGCGGACCGGGGACGAGATCGCGCGGCTGGCCGTGACGATGAACGAGATGCTCGACCGGCTCCAGGCCGGTCAGGAGACCCAGCGCCGGTTCGTCGCCGATGCCAGTCACGAGTTGCGGTCCCCGATCGCCACCATGATGGCCGTGCTGGACGTGGTAGTTGCCGACGACACCGGTCAGGCCTGGCAGGAGTTGCGCCAGGTGATGGAGGCCGAGACCGACCGGATGCGCCGGCTGGTCGAGGACCTGCTCCTGCTGGCGAAGGCCGACGATGACGGGCTGCGGATGAACCGGTCCGATGTGGACCTGGATGACCTCGTGGATGCCGAGATCCGCCGGCTGCGCAGCGCGGGCGGCCCCGCCGTACAGGCTGAGGTTCCTGCGGTGCGGGTGTCCGGTGATGCCGCCAAGCTGAGCCAGGTGATCCGGAACCTCGCCGACAATGCCGTCCGGGCTGCCCGCGGCACGGTCCGCTTCACGCTGGCAGAGCGAGGCGGTACGGCGATCGTCGTGGTGGAGGACGATGGCGACGGGGTCCCGGCGGCCGAGCGGAGCAGAGTGTTCGAACGGTTCGTCCGGCTTGACGCCAGCCGCGATCGCGGCAGTGGTGGGTCCGGCCTCGGGCTGTCCATCGTGCAGGAGGTTGTCCGTGGCCACGGCGGCACGGTGGAGGTCACCGACTCTGCGTTGGGCGGCGCCCGCTTCGTGATCAGCTTGCCGGTGGCAGGTCCGTCGGGCCCGGACGGTGGCGAGTGAGATAGGCCGCCGTCCCGACGATCGTCAGCCAGGTCGCCGCGATCAGCCAGCCCGCCAGTACGTCGGTCACCCAGTGGTAGCCGAGGTAGATCCGGCTCGACCCGATGCCGACGCTGAGCAACAGGGCGCACGACGCGACGGCGATCCTGGCCGCACCGGACCGCAACCCGACCCAGGCGAGCCCGACCAAAGTGCCGAGGAAGACGGTTGAGTTCAGCGTGTGACCCGACGGGAACCCGAAGCTGGTGTCGATCGGCCCGAGAACGAAAGCGACTCCTGGCCGGTGCCGACCGATTACCAGCTTGAGGCCATAGGTGAGCACGGCCGATCCCGCCATCGCGATCATCAGCAGTCCAGGGGCACGCAACGATCGGGTCCGTTGCCAGAGCAGCGCCGCGGCAACCACGGCCAGCAGCGACAGCACCGGTACGTCGCCGAGAAAGGTCAGCGCGCGGGCCAGGTCGGTCAACGGTGTCGTTCGGGCGGACACCGCGTCGGCGGTGAGTCCGGGATCGAAGGCCGCGAGCCCGTTGGACTCCTTCGCGCTGTCCGCCAGTCCGGCCACCCCCAGGGTTCCGGCCGCAGCTATAACCAGCCCGGCCGCCGGTACGGCATACCGGGGTATGACCGATAGCCGCTCAACCGCCATCGGTGTCAAGTCGGTAACCCATCCCGCGCACGGTCTCGATCGCGTGCCGGCCGAACGGAGCGTCGAGCTTCCGCCGGAGATAGCGGATGTAGACCTCGACGACGTTCGGATCGCCGTCGAACGCCGGGTCCCAGACGCTCTCCAGGATCTCCATCTTGGTGACGGTGTCGCCGCGGTGCCGCATCAGGTACTCGAGCAGGCCGTACTCGCGGGGCGTCAGCGCGACCTCCTGACCGGCGCGTTCGACCCGCCGCCGGGCGGGGTCGAGGGTGAGGTCGCCGGCCACCATCACCACCGGGCGTTCCGGCCCGCCGCGCCGGATCAGGGCCCGCAACCGGGCGACCAGGACGAGGAAGCTGAAGGGCTTGGTCAGGTAGTCGTCCGCACCGAGGTCGAACGCGTCCGTCTGATCGTATTCGCCGTCCTTGGCGGTCAGCATCAGCACCGGCGTCCAGACGCCGCGGCGGCGGAGCTCTTCGAGCACCTTGTAGCCGTTCACCTTCGGCAGCATGATGTCCAGCACGACGACGTCATAGTTGTTCTCGCTGGCCGCCCAGACCGCGTCCTCGCCGTTGTGGACGAGCTCGACCACAAAACCGGCGTCGGTGAGCCCGCGTCGGACCGTGTCGGCCAGCCGAACCTCGTCCTCCACCATCAGCACCCGCATAATGCCAGTGTGGCTGTTGCCTACTGAGAATCCGCTGAGTGACCCACCGGCGGCGTCACCGGGAGGTTCGGAGAGTTGCGAAGAGATCGTCCACGGGCGCCGAAGGGTGGCGGCCGTGCTCGACGAACCACTCGCGGCCGAGCGCCCGGCGGAAGAGCCAGGGCGGCAGCTTCAGCAGCAGCGAGAGGGTCCGCGCGCCGTCGTCCGAGCTCGCCTGACTTGCATGGGCCTGCATCGCCCGGCGCTTCGCGTCGGCGTACGGGCGGACGTCGATCCGGTGCGTGACGGCCTCGGCGGCGGTGTAGGCCGTGTCGTAGTCAGCGGCCCGTACGTCGGGCAGCAGGCCGGGTATCGCTTCGACGATGCGGATCAGCCTGCGGATCAGGGCGCGGTCGATCGTCGCCTCCAGCACCAGAGGTGTATGGGCCAGGGCGGCGGCGTGGAGGCCCGCGGAGTGCACTTGCCGGTGGTCGGGGTGGCCGTACCCTCCGGCCGGGTCGTAAATGGTCACCGCGTCGGCGCGTTCCTCGCGCAGGAGTTCTGCCAGCGGCGCGGCGGCCTGCTCGACGGGCAGTCGACTGAAGGCGCCGACCGGCGGCTGGTGCGATCCGCCCCAGCCCGAGTCGGGAAAGCCTAACCGGACCACTCGTGCACACCCGAGGGCAGCGGCTGAGCGGTCTAGTTCGTCCCGGCGGCGTTCCGCCAGGTGTCCGTCGGCGCGATACGTCTGAGCCGCGGCACCGGCTTCGCCGTCGGTCGCGACGACCAGCACCACCCGATGCCCCTCGGCGGCGGCGCGGGCGAGTGTGCCCCCCGTCAGCAGCACCTCGTCGTCCGGGTGCGCGTGGATAGACACTAATGTATAGGGCACCTGATCAGCATCGCAGGCCCCGTGCCTGGCGTCCCAGTCGCTCTCAGCGGTTTCTCAGCGACTTCCTAAGACGATGGATAGAACAGGCCGATTCGCGGACAGGATGCTGAATGAGGAACGCAGGCAGGGCCCGGCGTGCGACCATCTCCGTGCTGGTCGGCGTCGCAGCGGTCGCAATGCTCGTGCTGTTGCCGCGGGTGGTCGGCACCACTTGGACCTTGGTCGGCGGACTGCTCGGCCAGATCTCCCTGATGGCGGTCGCCGGGCTCGCGATCGTGTGGATCGCGGGGCTTTGGTCGCACTCGTTCGTGCTGGCCGCGTCGCTGCCGGGGCTGTCCAAGCGTCGCGGGTTGACACTCAGCCTCACCGGCAGCGCTGTCTCGAACGTGCTCCCGCTCGGCGGGGCAGCGGGCACCGGGCTCAATTTCGCGATGACCCGCCGCTGGGGGTTCAGTTCGTCGGCCTTCGCTGGGTTCCTTGCGGTGACGACGCTGGTCAATGTCGTGGCCAAGCTCGGCGTGGTGGTTGTCGCAGTCGCTCTGATCCCGGGCGTTCACACTGCGCTACCGATGGGCCGCACCGGGTTGCTGCTGATCCCGGTGGTGGCTGCTCTGGCCATGGTGGTCTGGGTACTCGTGAGTGCGTCGGCCGCGGCGTGGTGTGGCCGCGGTTTGGATCGGCTGGTCGGATTGGTCCGATCAGGGCGGCGGTCGGCTTTGGAGTCGTCCTTGCCGGAGTTGCGGCTCTCGATCCTGCGGGTGTTCCGCCTCGGCTGGGTGCCGATGAGCGCCGGCATGATCAGCTATCTGTTTCTGCAGGCTGCCTTGCTGTGGCTGTGCTTCCATGCCCTGGGGGCTTCACTCGGCGGTTCGGCGCTCGTCGCCGGGCTGGCTGTCGAACGTCTGCTCACGCTCATCCCGATCACCCCTGGGGGCGCGGGAGTCGTCGAGGTCGGTACCACCGCCGCGCTGATCGCCCTCGGCGGTGACCCGGCCGTCGTCACAGCGGGACTGCTGCTGTTCCGGGGTTTCACCTACCTGCTGGAGATCCCGGTCGGTGGAACCACGCTCGCGATCTGGCTGCTGCGCAACCGGCGTCGTACCGCGGCCGCTCGCGAGGTTGTGGCGGCGTCATGAGGGTCGCGCTCGTCAGTGACTGCTATCTGCCGCGCCTGGGTGGCATCGAGATGCACGTGCACGACCTGGCGATCCAGCTCCGGCTGGCCGGCCACTCCGCTGCGGTGTTCACCGCGACCGGTGCACCTCCGGGAAGCGACGACGTACCGGTGGTCAGGCTGTCGGGTCTTCCGCTGCCCAGCACGACCAAGGCACTGCGGCGCAGCCTTGGCTCCGGTATGTACGACGTCGTGCACGTTCATACGTCGATGTTCTCCCCGCTGGCCTGGAGTGCCGCCCGAATCGCTTCGGCCGCCGGCGTACCGACTGTCATCACCATGCACTCGTTGCCTGCCGCGAGTGAATTCGTGGTTCCCCGCATGCTGGCGCTGCTGGATCGTGGCCTGGGCGCGCGGGTCCAGTGGACGGCGGTCAGCGAGGTGGTCGCCGACTCGCTCCGCCGGGCCCTCCCCGACCGCACGGTCCGGGTGGTCCATAACGGGATCGATCCCGAACCCTGGCGACGACCGGAACGGTCGGATCATGCGCTGACGGTGGTCAGCACCATGCGGCTGACCCAGCGGAAGCGGCCATTCGCGCTGCTCCGCACCCTGCAGCAGATCCGGATGCTGTTACCGGCAGAGGTCCCGCTGCGGGCGGTCGTCGTCGGTGCGGGTCCGCGGGCGGCGGGTCTGGCCAGGACGGTTCGACACAGCGGTATGGCGAGCTGGGTGGAGTTGCCGGGGCGCCTGACCCGGGCTGAGATCCAGCAGCTCTACGCGGCTGCGGATGTCTATCTCGCGCCGGCCGTGCTCGAATCATTCGGGGTCGCGGCGCTGGAGGCTCTGTGCGCGGGGCTGGCCGTGGTGGCGATGGCGTCCGGTGGAGTGGGGGAGTTCGTCCGCCATGGCGTCGAGGGATTCCTGGTGGACAGCGATGACGCGATGGCTCGCGTGACGGCTGACCTGCTGGCCGATCCGGCCGGGTTGCGGCAGGTGCAGGAGCACAACCGGACGAGCGATCCGGGGATGACCTGGGCCGCCGTGGTCGACCGGCATCTGCAGGTCTATGGCGGGCTCCTTCCTCAGCCTGCTCTCAGCGCCGACTCCCTACGGTCTGCCTCATGGATGCCCCGAACCCCCTGGCCCATCGCCGGATGGAGTCTGCCCGATGAATCTGCTCGACCCGCACAGCCTGCTGTCCCAGCTGGGGCCGTGGGCAGTGTTGCTGGTGATGTTCGCCGAGACCGGCCTGCTGATCGGATTCTTCCTGCCGGGTGACTCGTTGTTGTTCACCGCGGGCCTGCTGACGACGACCGCGACGCACCTGTCGTTACCGGCGACGCTGGTACTCGCACCGCTCGGTGCGGTGGCCGGCGCTCAGGTCGGCTACCTGCTCGGGCGGCGGGTGGGCCCGGCGCTGGTCGAGCGCCCGGACCGCCCGCGACTCGCGCTCGCCGCACAGCGCGCCCGCGAGCACCTCCAGTCGTACGGCGTCGGCCGGGCCGTCGTGCTGGCCCGGTTCATCCCCGGCGTACGGACCGTGATGAACCCGCTCGCGGGTGCCCTCCGGATCGACTTACGGGTTTTCACCCAGTGGCAGGCGATCGGCGGCGTGATCTGGACGGTCGGGCTGGTGCTGGCCGGGCATCTGCTCGGGTCGCAAGTGCCGGGCATCGACCAGTACCTACTGCCGATCATCGCCGTCATCGTGGTGGTTTCGCTGATCCCGGTCGGCCTGGAGCTGATCAGGCAGCGGGGGAGCAGGCGGGCGGCATGAACCCGGACGAGCCCACCGTCGCGTTGTCGAGCTGGGGTCGGGCCTCGCACCGACGGTGTCTGGTCCGGCGGCCGGTGTCCGACGACGACCTGGTGCGAGTGGTCCGCTCGGCGTCCCGGCTGACCGTCCGCGGCGCCGGGCGCAGCTACGGTGACGCCGCCTTGCCGGAGCAGGGAACGGTGCTGGACATGACCGCTCACTGCCAGCTGCTGTCTTTCGACCAGGACACCGGGATCGTCGTGGTAGAGGCCGGCGCCACGCTCGCCGACCTCGTTCGCCAGACATTGCCGCACGGCTGGTTGCCGCCAGTGATGCCCGGTACTGCGAGGGTCACGGTCGGCGGTGCGATCGCCAGTGACGTGCACGGGAAGAACCACCCGGGCTCGGGATCCTTCGGCCTGCATGTCGTCTGGTTGTCGCTGCTCCGGTCCGACGGCACCATCATCCAACTGTCGCCCGGGCAGGACCCGGATGGTTTCTGGGCCACGGTCGGCGGGATGGGCCTCACCGGCGTGATCCTGCGCGCCGCCCTTCAGCTCCAGCGGGCCGAGACCGGCTGGGCGGTTCGACGCAGGCACCGGACCCGATCCATGGACGAGACCATTGAGGTGATGCGGTCGCTGGCAACCCGGCAGGAACTGGACCCGAACCTGTATGTGGTGGCCTGGCTCGACACCCACGCACCTGGGCGACGGCTCGGCCGGGGGGTCGTGGACGAGTCGCGGCCTGCCTTGGTCGCGGATCTCCCGGCACCGCTCCAGTTGTTGCCGGATCAGCGGCGCAGTGCGGACGGCCGTGCGCCCAGGTCGCTGCCCGGGCCAGGCGTGGTG
This sequence comes from Kribbellaceae bacterium, assembly GCA_033851195.1. GTDB lineage: Bacteria > Actinomycetota > Actinomycetes > Propionibacteriales > Kribbellaceae > Kribbella. The sequence continues at coordinate 8,431 of JAWWOY010000723.1, forward strand.
TTCGGCGCGACGATTGCCGCTGCCTCGTCGGCTCGGTGGCACCTCGCGAAGTCCGGCGAGACCAGGATGCTGCCGCTGGCTTCGGTGTTGGCCCCCCTCGACCGGATCGAAGCCTGGCCTGCGGCGTTCGGGCGAAGGGGCCTGATCCAGTACCAGTTCGTCGTACCGGCCGGTGCGGCAGCGGTGCTGTTCCGGGTGCTGGCGACGTTGGTGGGGCGCCGGATGGCGCCGGCGCTCACCACCTTGAAGAACCTGGGATTCGGTACGGCGGGGCCGTTGTCCTTCCCGATCCCGGG
>JAWWOY010000730.1:0-6416 GCA_033851195.1 Kribbellaceae bacterium
GGATCGACTTCCTCACCGGGCCGGACCGGCAGCGGCTGCGGGCCTGTCCGGCGGCACGGTGCGTGAAGTACTTCCTGCAGGACGATCCGCGGCAGACCTGGTGCTCGGCGTCGTGCGGGAACCGGGAACGGGTCAACCGCTACTACCAGCGCCGGCGCAGCGAGCCAGCGACGACCGACGCGGAGTAACAAGGGACCGATGAACGCCGACACGCCGGGGAACAAGGGACCGATGAGCGGGTTTGTGGGTGGGGGTGGGGGCGGGGGTGGATAGGTTGGCGGGTATGACGGTGGCGGGGTTCAAGGATCTGTGTGTGGATGTGACGTGTCCCGGTGCGATGACGTCGTTCTGGGGGGAGGTGCTGGGGCTGACCTCGCCGGCGGACAACCCGGAGATGTTGGTCGGGGATCGGGCGGAGACGACAGTCTGGATCAACAAGGTCCCCGAGCCACGGACGGTCAAGCAGCGGGTCCATCTGGATGTCAGCGTCGGCGCCATCGAGGACCTGGAGCGGCTGGGTGCGAAGGTGCTCAGTCCGATCTCGGATCAGCAGCACTGGGCGGTGCTGGCCGATCCCGAGGGTGGCGAGTTCTGCGGGTTCGTCCGGGACAGGGTGCCGGCGTACAAGCTGATCGAGCTGGTGGTCGACTCGACCGACCCCGGGGCGCAGGCGCGCTGGTGGGCCGCGGTGGTAGGCGGTGACGTGCAGCGCGACCCGGAGCACACCTGGTACTGGCTGGAGAATGTGCCGGGGCTGCCTTTCGCCTACTGGGTGTTCAACCCGGTGCCGGAGCCGAAGACGGTGAAGAACCGGATCCACTGGGACGTCACGGCGGCCGAGCTGCAGCCGGTGCTCGACGCGGGTGCGACACTGCTGCGGCCCAAGGACGATGAGATCGGCTGGCACATCTGCGCCGATCCGGAGGGCAATGAGTTCTGCGTTTTCCTGCCGCCGACCGTCGAAGGAAGCTGATGACCAAGCTCGACCTGACCATGTCGGGCCCGGGCCTGACTGCAGCGCTCGTCGATATGTCCTCGGTGAGTGGCACCGAGCAGGAGTTGGCGGACGCGGTCGAGGTAGCACTGACGGCCTGCCCGCACCTGACGGTCTCGCGGCACGGCAACACGGTCGTCGCCCGCACCGAACTCGGCCGGGACGAGCGGATCGTGATCGCCGGCCACCTCGATACGGTCCCGCTGAACGACAACCTGCCGTCGCGGCGCGCGGACGGCCTGATCCACGGCCTCGGCGCCTGCGACATGAAGGGTGGCGTCGCCGTCGCCCTGCGGCTGGCCGCAACGCTGACCGAGCCGAATCGGGACATCACCTACGTCTTCTACGACTGCGAAGAGGTCGAAGCCGACCGCAACGGCCTCGGCAAGCTGGCTAAGACCGACCCTGAGCTGTTACAGGGCGTGTTCGCGGTGGTGATGGAGCCGTCGAACGCCGGCGTCGAAGCCGGCTGCCAGGGCACCATGCGGATCGAGGTGACGGTCCGCGGCGAGCGGGCGCACTCGGCTCGCTCCTGGATGGGGAAGAACGCGATCCATGGCGCTGCCGAGGTGCTCGCGCGGCTGGCGGCGTACGAGCCGAGGCGGGTGCCGATCGACGGGCTGGAGTACCGCGAGGGCCTGAACGCGGTCGAGATCAGCGGCGGAGTGGCCGGCAACGTGCTGCCGGATCTGTGCACGGTGGCGATCAACTACCGGTTCGCGCCGAGCCGGTCGGAGGCAGCGGCCGAGGCGCACTTGCGGGAGGTGTTCGACGGATTCGAGGTGGCCGTCACCGACTCCGCGCCGGGCGGGTTGCCCGGCCTGGAACGGCCCGCGGCGGCCGCCTTCGTGCAGGTCGTCGGCGGCGAGCCGCAGCCGAAGTTCGGCTGGACCGACGTGGCTCAGTTCTCCCTGCTCGGCGTACCCGCGGTGAACTACGGTCCGGGCGATCCGCTGCTCGCGCACAAGCAGGAGGAGTTCGTCCCCGAGGCGGAGATCGAGCAATGTGAACAGCGGCTGAGGAGTTGGTTGACCTGAACCTGTGTCGCGGGTCGCGAGCCTGCTGACCGCCTAACCTGTTGGCATGGCAGATCCATCGATCCACCCCGAGCGGCCGCCGGAGTCGCAGCGCGGACCCGTCACGATGCGGCGCAACCAGGTGCAGGCCTCGACCTCCGAGCAGCGGCTGCTGGACAGTCGCGGCCCGTCGGACTGGGTGCACACCGACCCTTGGCGGGTGTTGCGGATCCAGTCGGAGTTCGTCGAGGGTTTCGGCATGCTCGCCGAACTCGGCCCGGCCATCAGTGTGTTCGGCTCCGCCCGGACCAAGCCCGATGACCCGATGTACGCCGCCGCGGAGGAGTTCGGCCGCAAGTTGGTCGGCGCCGGGTACGCCGTGATCACCGGCGGCGGCCCGGGCGTGATGGAGGCGGCGAACAAGGGTGCTTCCGAGGCCGGCGGCATCTCGGTCGGCCTCGGCATCGAACTGCCCTTCGAGAACGGCCTGAACGAGTGGGTCGACATCGGGATGAACTTCCGCTACTTCTTCACCCGCAAAACCATGTTCGTGAAGTACGCGCAGGGCTTCGTGGTGATGCCGGGCGGCCTCGGCACCCTGGACGAGCTGTTCGAGGCCCTCACGCTGGCCCAGACCAGAAAGGTGACGTCCTTCCCGGTCGTCCTGTTCGGGTCGTCGTACTGGGGCGGGCTGGTCGACTGGCTGCGCGAGACGATGCTTGCTGACGGCAAGATTTCCGCTGCGGACCTGGAAATGTTCACCATCACCGACGACCTGGACGAGGCGATCAGCTACATCATGAAGGCGGGCGAGATCGCCGACGCCGCCGCTGAGGCCGCCGCCGACGCCGCCGCCAACGACGTCGCTGCCGTCGGCAGTCCCGAGGCTCGCGAGCGCCGCGAAGCCTACCGGCTGGGCTCGGATGGCAGTTGAAACTCGTAGCGGTTGTGCGTTGAGGTACGTCGACGTGGCACGATCGGGGACGTGATGTGGTTCTTCGCGCTGGTCGTCGTCCTGCTCATCGGTGCTGTTGCCGTGGTGGCCTCGGGGCGGTGGGGCGCCATGAGTGAGGCGTACGACGACCGGCCCGAGGTGCTGGTCCCGGCTCGGCATGCGCTGACCGCGGACGACATCGAGTCCTCCCGGTTCGCCGTCGGCGTGCGCGGCTACCGGATGGACGAGGTCGACGCGCTGCTCGAACGGGTCGCCCGGGAGGTCGCCGAGCGGGACCGCCGGATCGCCGACCTCGAGCGCGCGGTCACCCCGATCCTGCACGGCCCGGAGGGGGCGGGCTTCAGCCCCCGGGACCAGTTCCCTCTGACCGTCACCGAGTCGCAACCTGGGGTGGACGCTGCTGCCGACGAGTCGGCCGACAGCCCTGGGCCGGTGACCGATGTGAACCCGCCGCGGGGCCGGCACACCGCAGCCCCGGACCCCACCCCGATCCAGCGCCCGGCTCGCTGACCCAGCGTGAGCTGTCACGCTGAGGCGAAGATCGACCTTCCACTCGCACCGGAAGCCGCCTGGGACGTGGTGATGGACTGGGACGGTCAGTCCCGCTGGATGCTCTTCACCCGCGTCTGGGCGACCGAGCAGGACGGCCGGGGCGTCGGCGGCGGAGTCTCTGCGCGCACAGCTGTCGGTGCTCTCGGGTTCACTGACGACATGGTCATCACACAGTGGGCTCCGCCGCACAGTTGCCGGGTGAAGCACCTCGGCACCGTCGTCCGCGGCGAGGGTGCCTTCGTCGTCACCCCGGCTCCGACCGGCAGCACCGTCACCTGGTCGGAGGACGTGGTCCCGCCGCTCGGCCGGCTCGGGGCCGCCGGCTGGCCGGTGGTGAGGCCCGCGTTCGAGCTGATGATGCGGACCTCGCTACGGCGGCTGGCGAAGCAGGTGAACGCCCGATGACCGTGGCCGGCCCGGACGGCCACCCGCGCTGCGCCTGGGCCGTCTCGGCGCCGGAGTACATGAGCTACCACGACGAGGAGTGGGGCAAGCCCATCCGCGACGACCACGGGCTGTACGAGCGGATCACCCTGGAGGCGTTCCAGTCCGGTCTGTCCTGGATCACCATCCTGCGCAAACGGGAGAACTTCCGCGCCGCCTTCGCCGGGTTCGACCCGCAGTTGGTCGCGGCGTACGGGCCGGCCGACTTCGACCGGCTGATGGCCGACCCGGGCATAGTCCGCAACCGGCTGAAGATCAACGCCACGATCGCGAACGCCCGCGCCCTGCTCGACCTGGACGAGGGCGCCCTGACCAAGCTGCTCTGGTCGTTCGCCCCGGTCGACCGCCCGGCGCCGAAGACCAACGCCGACGTGCCGGCGACCACGCCCGAGTCCGTCGCGATGTCGAAGGCGCTGAAGAAGAACGGCTTCGTCTTCATCGGCCCCACCACCTGCTACGCCCTGATGCAGGCCACCGGCATCGTCAACGACCACCTCGCCGGCTGCATCTCCCGATGAATCTCCCGCTGACCTGCGCGATCACTTGCCGGTGAAGGTCGGCTTTTGCTTGGCTACGAAGGAGTCGACGGCGTTGCGGTGGTCCTCCGTGGCGCCGGTGAGGCGCATCTTGCCGGCCTCGAACTCGAGGGACTCCGCCAGCGTGTGCGTCGCCGAATAGGCGATCGACTGGCGGACCGCGCCGTACGCGACGGTGGGACCGCTGGCGAGCTTCGTCGCCAGCTCGGCCGTCGCGGTGGCGAGCTGATCAGCCGGTACGACGCTGGTCGCCAGGCCGAGGGTGAGTGCTTCGGCGGCCGGGATCGTGCGCGGGAAGTAGATCAGCTCCGTCGCCTTGGCGTGCCCGACCAGCCGGGGCAGGGTCCAGGAGATGCCCGTGTCGCAGGACAGCGCGATGCCGGTGAAGGCGAGGTTGAACCCGGCCGTGTCGGCGACGATCCGGAAGTCGCAGGCGAAGGCGAGCGACGCGCCGGCGCCGGCGGCTACCCCGTTCAGGGCCGCGATGACCGGCTTCGGCATCCCGGCCAGGGCCCGGGCGGTCGGGGCGTAGTGCTCCGGCACGGTGTTCCACAGGGCGTTCAGGTCGTTCGCCGCGAGCAGTTGGATGTGCTCCTTCAGGTCCTGTCCGACGCAGAAGGCGCGGCCGGTCCCCGTCAGCACGACACACCGGACCGCGTCGTCCTCCGCGGCAGCCTGGACGGTGTCCCGCAAGGCCACCTTGGTCGCGGTATTGAGCGAGTTCATCGCCTCCGGCCGGTCCAAGGTGATGGTGGCGACGCCCTCGGCGACGTCGTACCGGACAGCGGTGTCACTCATTGTGGCAAACTCCCAACGCTCGGTGAGGAAAAGATCGAATGGTCACGCCGTTGTCAAGCCGTGTGTAAGCACTGGTCGACGAAACGCCCGGCCGCGGGGCTCAGCCGGTTCGCGTGGTGGTCGAAGAATTCCGCGGCGCGGGTGCCGGCCCAATCCTGCGGCAGCAGGTCGGCCGGCAGCCCGGGGTCGCGGAAGAGGAATTTGCGCCACTCGTGTACCAGGGTCGACCGGACCGCGAAGGCCTGCTCGTCGTCCTCGTCGGTGCCGGCCCCGTCGACCAGCGCCTTCGCCTCGATCAGCCAGGCGTCGTACGACGCGCCGAGCTCGTCGAGCTTCCAGACCCGCCGGGCGAACTCGCTCGCACCCTCGTCGACAGGGGCGCGGAAGCGGTCGGCGGCGATGCCTTCCATCCCGAGGATCTGGTCCACGTCGGCGTCGTTGCGCAGCCCGACCCAGGCGCCGTCGGACAGCGGAGCCCAACCCAGGAAGGCGAGTTGGCCGGCGAGTTGCTCGCGGCGACGCGCGTTCGGTACCTCCCGCAGGATGCCGAGGTGCCAGTGCTGGTCCCAGCCGCCGTTGCCGGTGCGGTAGATCCGGACCGCCGCGTCATCGAGTCGGCGACGCGCCCGGACGCTCAACGCGTATCCGGGCAGTCCGTCGATCCGGGCCGGCTCGAGCCAGCCCTGCCGGACCATCCGCGACACGGCCGTCCGGACCGCCGGAGGATGCACGCCCAGCGGCGCGAGTAACCGGACCAGGGCGGCCACCGGGGCCCGCGCACCACGCGCGCGCAGGTGGTCGCCGTACAGATCGAAGAGGGCTGAACGGGCGTGCACGTGCCCGAGTCTGCCGTATTGTGCGCCGCTCTGGCCCGCAATCGGGGATAATGGGCCCGATACACACTGCGATACGCGCCGACGGCGCATCACCGCACGGGGCCTCACGGTCGCCCGCGGTGTCGTGGCTGAACACCGAAAAGGGAAGGGGTGCGCGGATGGCGGCGATGAAGCCGCGAACGGGCGATGGTCCGCTCGAGGTCACCAAGGAGGGCCGCGGGATCGTGATGCGGGTTCCGCTCGAGGGCGGCGGTCGGCTCGTCGTCGAGCTGAATGCCGATGAGG